>JAFECN010000224.1 GCA_018242145.1 Pseudomonadota bacterium | reverse complement strand
GCCTCATCGTGGTCAGCCGTCAGCAGGCGCCGGAGGCCCGTATTGAAGCGCTGGAACTGGGCGTCGACGATTTCATGGTCAAACCCGTTCATCTGGGCGAGCTTGCCGCGCGGGTGCGAAGCGTTTTGCGCCGGCGCGGGGCCGGTTGTCGGCGTGTTCGCTTGGGGCCATGGGATATCGATCTGGAAGCGCGCGAAGTGGCATGCGGCGGGGTCAAAGCTGAACTGACGCGCGGCGAGTTCGATCTTCTTGCACGGCTGATCGAGGCCGATGGAAAGATCGTAGCGCGGGAAATGCTTCTTCGCGCCATCAGCACCAATCCGGCCGAGTCCGATCCGCGTTCGGTCGATGCTCTTGTGAGCCGGCTGCGGCGAAAATTGCCCGGAGAGGCGCCGCTAATCCTTACCGCGCCAGGGTTCGGTTACAAATTGAGCGCTGCTGCCGTGACCCGGCTATGAGCACCGAAATTATCGGCCGGCTTGTCGAGCGCCGCAGGCTCAGCGAAGCGGTCGCTGATCCTCAAATCGCCCTGATCCGCATCGCCGGCCCATCGAGCAGCGGCAAGACCGCGCTTGCCATGGAGGCGCTCGCCAAGGCCCGCGCGCGCGGGGCGCTCACGGGCTGGGGCAAATATTCGGAAGGAGAGCCACGCTCGGCGTTTGGGCCATTCATGGCGGCGCTGGGCGAGGTTGTGGCGCAAGCGCTGGATCAACTCTACGAGCCGCAGGCGGGAATCGAGTCGCTCTCCCGGGCTCTCGGCGATTCCCTCGGTCCGTTGGTGCAGGCAGGGCTGCATGTCGATGGTGTGATCGCGCCCGCCACGGATGCCGCCGGCGGACGGCGGGAAGGCACGGTTCGCATCACCGCTGCGGCCCTGCTTCTCGCCAGATGGCTCGATGGTTTCGGCTTTCCCATCGTGCTGCTCATCGACGATCTCCATCGCGCGCCCGCCGAAGCCAGGGCATTGCGTCTGGCGCTGGCGAGCCGGACCAAATCGGTACCCTGGACCATTCTGTCGACGATCCGGCGCACCGGCGAAAAACCGCTTCCGGGCGCCTTTACACTCGATCTGGAGCCCATGGCGCGGCGCGACCGCATCGCGCTGTTAGAGCGCATGTTGGGCGATGGGGAGATGGCGCGCCGGGCCTTCGACTGGTTTGGGGAAGACAAGTTGCCAACCCCGGGGTCTGTCATCGAAGCAGCCCGCGCTATTCGAAACAGCGGGGCAATCGTTGCAACCGAGGGCGGGCCAGAATTCGCGCCGGGGCGCCTGTTTCGGGAAGCCGGAGATATTCTCAGAAGCGCGGAGCATCGCATTTCCGCGTTGTCGGCCGCCGCGCGGACGCTCGGCCTTGCGGCTGCGCTGTGGGGCGACACCGCGCCGATAGCAGGCTTGGCCGTGGCGCTGGAGCGTTCGAGCGGACTTTTGCGTTCCGCGATCGATGAACTTGTCGACGCCGGGATTGTCAGCCTTCAGGACAACGGGCTGCGGTTCACGCACGATCAGGTGCGTGCCAGCGTTCTTTCTGCCAACGGTGAAGGTGAACAACGCCGCCTCTGCGCCCGGATGTCGGATGCATTGCGCCAGGCAGAGGGTGCGCGCTTCTTGACGATAGCTTTGCATTTTCGGCTCATCGCCGGTCTCGAAAATATTTCGCCGGAGATATGGCGAGATCGCTTCGTTCTGGGTGCCACGCGGGCGCGAGAGCAGGCGAGTGCGGCGACGGCCACGGCATTTGCCGAAGCCGCATGGAGTCTTCGCGGTGAATTTGGGTCTGTGCTCAGCGAGGCGGAACGGCGATTGCTGACGGAGGCCGTTTATGCGGCAGCGGACCGAGCGGACACGGCCCAGATCGAGGAACGGGTGCAAATCGTCATCGCCGGCAGCCAAACGCCCGCGCAGATCGCCGAAGGTTATGCTCTGGCGATCTTCCTGCTCTGGATGGCGGGCGCACCCGAGGCGTGTTGGCGCTTTGTGCGCAAGGGGCTGGCGCATTTCGGCATCAGGATTCCCAATCGGGCCGGCCGGACCGGCGTGGTGCTTGCGGCGATCTCATGGCGATTGCGCCGCATATTTCCGATTTGGACACGCTCCGACACCACCGCTGAAAGCGAAGCGAGGCTGCGCATCGCGCATGCGGCCGCTTATCCCTCCTATTATCGCGGTGCAAACGATGCGGCGCTCCTCACATTGAAAACAAATGCGCATGTGAGCAAACATGTGCGGTCTTCGGCCTACTGGCTCGCGGTCGATTCATTGTTGAGCGCGTTGCTTGGGCGGTTCGAGGACGCGGCGAACCTTGCCGAGCGCGCGCTGGCGCAGACTCAACGGCCCGGCTTTGGCCTTGCGGCAACACAGTATTGGGCGACATTTTTCGGCCTGACCTGGCGCGAGCCGCAGGCCGTGTTGCGCCCCCGTTGCCTGGAGATTTGGCGCCTTGCCATCGCGGAGGGCGATTTGCCCATGGCGCAGGGTGCTCTTCGGCACTGGCTGGTGATCGGCTGGCGAACATCGCCATCGCTCGCCGATCTGGAACGCGATGTGGCGGAAGCCGAAAGTGTTCTGTTGTGGTTTCATGAAAGCGAGTTCGCAGCGCAAGTCACGGCGTTGCGGTTTCTGTTGCAGGTGCTTACGGAGCCCGGCACAGCCGCCCG
>JAFECN010000223.1 GCA_018242145.1 Pseudomonadota bacterium | reverse complement strand
CTGGAATTCCCCGATTCCGGCAGCGTGCGCTTCGCCGATCTCAATTGGCTGGGCGTGCCCGCGCGCCAGCGCCGCGCCGGTTTCGTGTTCCAGCATTACGCGCTTTTCCGTCATATGACGGTGGCGAAGAATATCGCCTTCGGTCTTAGCGTGCGCCCGCGCCGCGAGCGGCCTTCGCGCGGAGAGATCGGGAAGCGCGTGGAGGAATTGCTGTCGCTGGTGCAACTCGAAGGTCTGGGCGGGCGCTATCCGAGCCAACTCTCCGGCGGCCAGCGTCAGCGTGTGGCGCTGGCGCGCGCGCTTGCCATCGAGCCGCGCATGCTTCTGCTCGACGAACCGTTCGGCGCGCTCGACGCCAAAGTGCGCAAGGACCTGCGCGGTTGGCTGCGCCAATTGCATGAGCGCATGGGCATCACCACGATCTTCGTGACCCACGATCAGGAAGAAGCCTTCGCGCTCGCCGATCTTGTCGCGGTGATGAATGCCGGCCGCATCGAGCAATACGGGTCGTCCGAGGATGTCCGTCAGAAGCCCAAATCGCCGTTCGTCCGGGATTTCATCGAAGCCCGCTCATGAACGGGAATGTCGATAACTGAATCAATCCTCGCTCGTCCCGCCGGACGGTACATTGCACGCGCCACAGGCGTGCAATGCGCTCGGCCGTGAACACGTCTGCGGCGGGGCCGATAGCGTCGATCCGGCCGCCTGCGAGAGCGACCACGTCATCAGCGTAAGCCGCCGCGAGATTGAGATCGTGCAATACCGCGATGACGGCCGCGCCCTGCGCTGCGATCTCGCGCGCTTTGGAGAGAATGGCGTGTTGGTGGAAAAGGTCCAGGCTCGCCGTCGGCTCGTCCAGCAGAAGGATCCGTGCGCGATCCGCCGATAATGGCGACCAGATCTGCGCCAGCACGCGCGCATAATGCGTTCGATGCATCTCGCCGCCGGAGAGGGTGTTGCAATCGCGTGTGGCGAGCAGGGCGGTTTCGGTGGCGTGCATGGCGCCTGCGACCGCGTGGCTATCCTGTTCCGGCGTCGCCCGTCCGCGGTGGGGATGGCGGCCGAGTTCGACCACGTCGCGCGTTCGAAAGGAGGACGCCAGCTCCGGTGTTTGCGGCAGCACGGCGCGCTGCAGCGCACGCTCTTGCGCGCTCCATGACACCAGCGGTTTTCCGTTCATGGTGACGCGGCCGGATTGCGGCTTGAGATCGCCACTCAACACTTTGAGCAAGGTCGATTTGCCCGCGCCGTTCGGGCCCACGATGGCTGTGACCTTGCCTGGCGCGGCCGCGATATCGACGCTGTTGAGGATGCGGCGGCCGCCCGCGATGACGCTGATATTGCGGGCTTGCAGTCCGGCGCTCATGGCGTGGCCTCGCGCAACCGGCGGCGCAGGAGCCAGATGAAGAACGGCGCCCCCAATGCGCTGGTGACGACGCCCACAGGAAGCTCGGCAGGCGACACGGCAATGCGCGCCAGAAGATCGGCAAGCACGACAAGCAGCGCGCCCATCAAGGCGGAAGCCGGCAAAACGAAACGATGCGACGGGCCGCCCATCAGGCGCACCAGATGCGGCGCGGCGAGCCCGACGAATCCGATGATGCCGGTGAGCGCCACGCTGGCGCCCACGCCCAAGGCCGTGCACAGGATCGTGAGGCGGCGGACGGATTCCACGCGCAGCCCCAGATGCGCCGCGGCGCTTTCGCCCAGCGCCAGAAGATCGTAGCCGCGCGAAAGGAACGCGAAACCCGCGCCGGAAGCGCCGATGAGAAGGAGGACAGGCCAGATCTGGTCCCATGTCGCGCCGCCCAGGCCGCCGAGCAGCCAGAAGGTGAGCGCGCGAAGCTGCGCGTCGGTTCCGAGATAGGTGAGATAGCCGACGATGGCGGTTGTGAGCGCGTTGATCGCAAGACCGGCAAGCAGCAGCGTTGCAATGTCGGTGCGCGACTGTGCGCGGCCGATGACGTAAACACCCACCGTGGCGACAAGACCGGCCGCGAAAGCGGCCAGCGGCATGGCGAATGCGAAATGCATCCACGCCGGCATGGCCGAACCCAGAACGATCCATCCCAACGCGCCGCAGGCCGCGCCGCCGGAAACGCCGATAAGGCCCGGATCGGCGAGCGGATTGCGAAACAGCGCCTGCAATGCAGCGCCGGAAACACCCAATGTGGCGCCGACGCCGATACCGAGCGCCACGCGCGGCAGCCGGATGCCGAACAGCGCCGCATCCTCGAACGGCGTCACGGCGACGGGCAGATGCAGACCAGCCCGCGCCAGAAGCGCGGCGATGACGTGGCCGACCGGAATGTCGAGCGCGCCGATGGTGCAAGCGGCGACGCAGGCGGCAGCCAACGCCATCGCGAGACCTGCCAGTATCAGGCGGCGGCGCGCCAGAAGCGGATCGTCGAGCGGATGAAGAACCTCGGTCGCCGCAACCATGATCAGCGCACGAGCATGTTTCGATGCAGCGCCTGACCCAGCATGAGCAGGGCCTGCGGCGTGCGCGGGCCGAAGCCGAGCAACAGAAGCGTATCCATTGGAACGATGCGATTGTTCCGGGCCGCGGGCGTCATCGCGATCTCGGGACGGGCGCGGAAGGCCTCCATGCCGCCCATCATTTTCACCGCGATATCGGCGACGATGATGACATCGGGCTTGAGCGCGATGGCCGCTTCCGGCGTGAGCGGCTTGTAGCCTTCGAAGCCTGCCACGTTTTTCGCGCCCGCCAGCGTGAGCATGGCATCGGCGGCGGAGCCGCGGCCAGCCGCCATCGCGCCGCCGGGCCCTTGCGCCATCAGGAAGATCGCGCGCGGACGATCCTTGAACCGGGCGAGTTTCGCATGCGCATCGGAAAGCGCGCGCCTGTATTGCGCTTCCAGCGTGCGGCCTTTTTCCGGCATGCCAAGCGCATTCGCTACCGCCTCGATCTTCGCGGCCACGGCGTCGGGCGAATGGGTGTTGGGGGCTGTCACGAACCGGGCGCCGGATGTCGAAAGCTGTGTCACCGCCGCGGGCGGCCCGGCATCTTCCGAAGCGATGATGAGATCGGGCTTGCAGGAAAGCACGCCTTCCGCCGCCAGCGTTCGCAGGTAGCCCACCTGCGGCAGCTTCGTTGCCGCTTGCGGATAAAGCGACGTCTGATCGTCGCAGACGATGCTGCCGCCTGCGCCGAGCGCATAGACGATCTCGGTGACGTCACCGCCAAGCGTGACGACGCGCTTCGGCGCGGCCTGCGCCGCCGTCGCCGCGCACAGCGCGAGTGCCGAGAGAAAAATGGCTCTCATGTGTTTGCCGGCACACGCGAGAGGATGGCGCGCCAGGCTTCCAGTTCCGGCTTGCCGGGTTTGCGGGCGCCGAAGAGCTGTGCGAAGCAGAAGCCGTCCGTGTCGAACAGTTCCAGCGAGGTCACCTCGCCGTCACGCGTCGGTTTGCGCACGATCCATGCACTGGCGACGGCGTCCTCGCGCAGATGTAGGTTGAAGGTGGGGTCGAGCACGTTGAACCACGGCCCCATGCGCTTGAGGTTGGTGACCGGACCACTGTGGATCTGGATACTGCCGGCATTGCCGACGAACACCATGATCGGCGTTTGCGTGTCGCGCGCATCTTCCAGGACGTGCGCTAGCGAATCTGCGGGCACGGCGGTGGCGAAGCCGGACCCTGCCAGCCGCAGCGCCTGAAGCCGGCCGACCTTCAATCCGCGCAGCACGCCGAAGAAGTCGTGCGTGTCTTCCATCGCCGACCATTTGCGGCGCAGCTTTTCCACGTCGATTTCGGTGTCGGCGCGATCGCCCTGCGGCGGCGGGATATCGCGCACAGCCAGCACATCGGACTGCTCGTCGCTGCGCCAGTTCGCGATCAGGGCGTCGAATGCGGCGATATCGGTTCCGGGCTTTTGGTAGATCTTGTGAACCGCGCTTCCATCGGCATCGAAAATCTGGATCGCGCGGCGCGGGCCGTCATCGGTTTCGTCGATCACCGCGAAGGTGTGATGCCAGCGCGACGGGAAGATGCGCAGGTCGATGAGTTCGCCCAGCACCAGCCCATGCGCCGGGTTGATGGTGACGTCGAGATAAGGGCCGATCTTCTCGTGAACGCAATGCGCGTTGCGCGTCAGCGCCATAACAGGGCCAAGGGCAGGGATGTCCTTGATGATGTCCGCGCCTTTGGTGCGAAGGCGGGTGGCGCCGTCGTCGACAAGACTGGCAATCAGCTCGCCCTCGCTGACATTCAACTGATGGGCGGCATCGCGCGCGCGGAGTTTGCCGCCGCTACGATCTTTCAGGTCGCTCCAGGCCCGGCGCAGGGCAATGCCCGAAAGCCTTTGGCCCAATTTGTTTTTCCCAGCCAGCGCCGCGCCGCTCATGTCCGTCCTCCGGGTAAGTTGATAATGCGATTGACTTGCAACTGCAGAATATGATTTGAGAGTGCACATGAGACTAATTTGCAGTCAAGAATTTTGAGGGGCCTATCCATGCTTTCTGTTCGCCGCCTGGCGCTGACGACGTCTTTATTGCTCTGCACGGCCGCAGGATTGCTCTGCACGGCCGCAGGCGTGGCCCGCGCGGACGATGCGGTTCCGCTGCAGATCGCCGCCGCCGAGACGGTCACCGTTACGGCGACCCGCAATCCGACCTCCGCCGAAACATTTCCCGGCATGGTCGATGTACGCGACTACGACGATATCCAGGCCGACATTCCATCGACCGTGTCCGACATCTTCTATGGCATGCCGAATGTGCAGTTCACGGGCGGCCCGCGCCGGACAGGTCAGGGCCCCAGCATTCGCGGACTGGGCGGCCAGGATGTTCTGACGCTCGTCGATGGCGTGCGGCAGAGTTGGACCTCCGGCCATGACGGACAGTTCTTCCTCGATCCATCGTTATTGGCCGGCGTCGATGTCGTGCGCGGCCCGAACTCCGCGCTCTATGGCTCCGGCGCGCTGGGTGGCGTGATCGCGTTCCGAACGATCGATGCCTCCGATCTTCTTGGCCCGGGCGAGACATCGGGCGTGCGCATCGGCCTCGGCTATCAGGACGTCGATGACGAATTCCTGCGCATGGCGACGGGCTTCACCCATATCGGCAATCTCGATGTCGTCGGCAGCATCGGCAAGCGAACCTCGGGCGACATCAAGCTGGGATCGGGCGCGACGCTCGCGGCGGATGACGACATCGTCACCGGCTTCGCCAAGGTCGGTTACGATTTCGGCGACGGCTTGACGGTGAAGCTGTCCTATCAAGGCTACAAGGACGATGCGGTCGAGCCGGACGACGGGCAGGGTGTTTCCACCGGCGCGCCGGTCGACAAGCGCGTGACCAACACGCAGTTCGCCGGAACGATCAACTGGAAACCGAACGGCACAAATCTCGTCGATCTGCACCTGACGCCCTATCATATCGAAGGCAAGGTCGCGATCACCGATCCGGCGACCGGCGATCACACCATTCAGGACATTAAGACCGACGGCTTCAGCGGCGACAACCGCATTCCGTTCGAATTCGCCAATGTCTCGGGCATCTTCACCTTCGGCGGCGAGTGGTATCAGGACAAGCAGACTGGCCGCGACAGCGCGGGTGTCGGCGGCGTGCGCTCCGGCGTGCCGAACGGCAAGGATGAGTTCTGGGGCGCGTTCGCGCAGATCGAAGCGAATATCGATCATCCGCTGGGCGCGCCGGGCAAGCTCACGCTTATCCCCGCGGTGCGCTACGATTCCTTCGACTCGTCATCCACGGGAAATCCGGACCTGAGCAAGACGGTGACGTCGCCCAAGCTTGCCGCAACCTATGCGCCGACAGACTGGTTCTTCCTGTTCGGCAATGTCGGCAAGGCGTTCCGCGCGCCGGGCATCAACGAACTTTATCTCAGCGGCATCCATTTCGAAGTGCCGCATCCCTTCCTGCCGGGCGTTTCGGTGGCGAACACGTTCCAGCCCAATCCGAACCTGAAGCCGGAAACCTCCAGATATTGGGAAGCCGGCGCGGGCCTGAACTTCAGCGATGTGCTGACGGTGGGCGATACGCTGCGCGGCAAGGCATCCTACTGGAACCAGCATGTGGACGACTTCATCGACCTCAGCGTCTTCACGCCGCCGACCTTCTACAGCATGGGCTGCTTCACCCCGCCGGATTTCCTGACGGGCTGCAATGTGGGCACGACGACGTCCGTCAATGTGAACGCCGAATTGCACGGCACGGAAATCGAAGCCGCCTACGACGCGCCGCGCTGGGCCTTGCAGGCCAGCTACGGCACAATCAGCGGGAAGGAGCGCGGCACGGCTTATGCGCTCAATTCGCTGATGCCGGATATTTTCTCCGTGATCGCGACACTGAAGGTCCCGGAAGTGGATAGCAGTCTGAATGCGCGGCTGCAGAACGCCGGCTCGTTTCACAAGAACTACGACCCGGTCAGCAACGATCCGCCGACGGACAACCGCAAGGGCTACACGCTGCTCGATCTCTACGCCACATGGACGCCGGGCAACGGCATCCTGGCGGGCAAGCTGCGCGGGCTTCGCGTCGATGTCGGCGTCGACAATGTGACCGACGAAGACTACGCGCCCTATGCGCAGGGCGTCAGCGCAGCGGGCCGCAACTTCAAAGTCCTCGGCAGCTATACCTACACCTGGTGACGCTTGGGAACGCGCGGCAAAACCCGTTTCGTCCTCGCCTCCTCAAACGTGCTCCCCGTGTTTGAGGAGGCCTGTCAGAAGCGTGGCGTCCGCGTGGGCAAGACGCGCCGTGTCGTCGCGCAGGCGATCCTCGATCAGGACGATGAATTCGATTTCGATACGATCCTCGAAGCCGCGCGCGCGATTGCGCCGACGATCTCGCGCGGTACGGTCTATCTGTCCTTGCGCCGCTTTCGATCTATCGGTCTGATACAGTCGGAACGGACGTAGCGCAGAGCGGGAGACGGATCATGGACGGTCTTATTTCCACGATAGACGCGCTGGAACAATGCGTCGGCGCGGCCG
>JAFECN010000222.1 GCA_018242145.1 Pseudomonadota bacterium | reverse complement strand
TGTCGACACCACTCATGTCGCGCAGGCCCCACACCGCGAGGGCGTATTCGTTGGCGACGAATCCGAGCGGACGCATGCGCAGGCGTTCCAAACGGCGCGTGACCAGCATGCCGAGCGTCTGGTGCGCAAGGCGGCCTTCGAAGGGATAGCAGACGAGATAGTTCTTGCGTCCGCGCGGAAAGGTTTCGACCAGCAGCTCGCCGGCATCCGGAATCTTGGAGCGCAATTGCTGGATCTCCAGCCATTCGCCCACCGGATGCGGCAGCTTCTCCCACTGGCGCGGATCGGCCAGCATCTGCCGCACACGCATGGCAAGGAATGTGGAGAGCGGAAATTTCCCGCCATTATAGGATGGGATCTGCGCTTCGGGATCGTTTGTGCGCGTGACGTAAGCGGCGTTTTCGTGAATACCTTCGAAGCGCAGCACATCGCCGCTGAAGACGAAAGTGTCTCCGGATGTGAGCGTCTCGACGAAATACTCCTCCAGCTTGCCGAGCACGCGGCCGCCCGCGCCGGTAGGCCTGCCCTTGGATTGCAGGCGGATGTCGATCATCGGATCTTCGATGATGACGCCGACATTCAGACGATATTGCTGTGCGATATTGGGATGCGCGACACGCCACAGGCCTTCCGGCGTCTTGCGCAGCTTGGCGTAGCGGTCATAACGCTTGAGCGCATAGCCGCCGGTCGCCACGAAATCGACGGCGGCATCGAAATCGGTGCGGCTGAGGTCGCGATAGGGCGAAGCCGATCTCACTTCGCGGAACAGCGCATCGGCGTCGAACGGCGCGGAGCACGCAACACAAAGAATGTGCTGCGCCAGAACATCCATGCCGCCCTTGCGAAGCGGTTCGCCGTCGAGTTCCCCCGCGATGACAGCGTCCCGCGCCGCCTCACATTCCAGCACCTCGAAACGGTTGGAGGGCACGAGCATCGCATTGGAAGGTTCGTCCAGCCGGTGATTGGCGCGGCCAATGCGCTGCACCAGCCGCGCGGCGCCTTTCGGCGCGCCGACACAGATCACCTGATCCACCGCGCCCCAGTCGATGCCCAGATCGAGCGTCGAGGTGCAGACCACCGCGCGCAATGCGCCGCGCGTCATGGCGGATTCCACCTTGCGGCGCTGTTCCGGCGCCAGTGAGCCGTGGTGCAGGGCGATGGCGAGATTGTCGTCGTTGATGCGCCACAGTTCCTGAAACGTGCGTTCCGCCTGGCTGCGGGTGTTGACGAACACCAGGGTTGTCGTTGCCTGTTTAATCGCCTGCAAAATCTCCGGCATGGTGTGGCGCGCAAGATGCCCGGCCCATGGCACATAAGATTCAGAAGACAGGATCGAAATTTTCGGTTTCGCACCGGGCATACCGATGACGACGGACGAGAGCACTTCGCCTTCCATCGGCTGCGGCACAAGGAACCGCTGCAACGGCTTCGGATCGGCGACGGTCGCGGACAATCCGATGCGGCGATGTTTCGGCGCGAGCGTTTGCAGCCGCGACAAGCCCAGCGCCAGAAGATCGCCGCGCTTGGAATTGTGCAGGGCGTGAAGCTCGTCCAGCACCACCGCTTTCACATTGGCAAAGAAGCGGGCCGCATCGCGCGACGAGATCAGCAGCGCGAATTGCTCGGGCGTCGTGAGCAGGATATCGGGCGGCGAATGGCGCTGCCGCTGGCGGCGGCCCGCGGGCGTATCGCCGGTGCGCGTTTCCACGCGGACGGGCAGCCCCATCTCCGCAACGGGCGTCTCCAGATTGCGCGCCACATCGACCGCCAGCGCCTTCAGCGGCGAGATATAGAGCGTGTGCAATGCCGCTTTGCGCGCCCGCCGGGGTGTTTCCGCAAGGTCAATCAGAGACGGCAGGAAGCCCGCCAGCGTCTTGCCGCCGCCCGTGGGTGCCACGAGCAACACGCTTTCGCCTTGCCGGGCATGCTCTATCAGCGCCAATTGGTGCGGGCGCGGCGACCAGCCGCGCGCGGCGAACCATTGCGCGAAAGCGGCCGGAAGTGCCGGATTGGAAAAGACGGGCTGGAGCATGCGCGAACATTAGCAGAACAGCCTGCTGAAAAGCGAACATGGTTTTGCTAGCGTGCCCGCGCCGACGCACACCAACGCCCAAGGGGCTTCTTGATGTTTCTGCTGTTGAAAAATGTGTTGTCGCCGGCCGAAGTGGCCCAGGTGCGCCAACTCGCCCAGAGCATGCGATTCGTGGACGGACGGAGCTCGAACCCTCACAACGTCGCCAAGAAGAATCTGCAAGCCGATATATCCACGCCGGAATCGCAGAAGGCGTCGCAGATTGCCGGGGAGGCCATCGCGCGCAACGAGGAAGTACGCAACTTCGCGTTCCCCAAGCGCATCGCCTCTCCCATGCTCTCCCGTTACGAGCCGGGCATGACTTATGGCGCGCATTCCGATGCTGCATTCCTGCCGCTGCCGAATGGGCCGATGCGCTCGGACGTGTCGGCGACGCTTTTCGTCGGCGACCCTGCGAGCTATGACGGCGGCGAGCTGCGCATCCATCTCGGCACCGAAACGGTCACGATCAAGGGCGAGCCGGGATCGATGATCGTCTATCCCTCCAACACGCTGCACGAGGTCGTGCCGGTGACGCGCGGCGAGCGCCTGGCCTTCTTCACCTTCATGGAAAGCAACATCCCCAACCATATCGAGCGCGATCTGCTCTATCAGTTGAACGAAGTGTACGCACTCGAAGGCCTCAAGATGGAATGGGACAACCGCACGCGGCTGCAATATGTGATTCAAAACCTGCACCGCTCTTGGTCGAAATAGGAAAAGGAGAACGCCGTGGAATTGATGTTCAAGAAAGACCTGCTCAAGGGAAAACGCATTCTCGTCACCGGCGGTGGCACGGGCCTGGGCGAAGTGATGAGCGAGGCTTATGCGCAGCTCGGCGCCACCGTCTATATCTGCGGCCGGCGTATGCAGGTGCTGGAGGAAACCGCAAAGCGCATTTCCGGCGAGACGGGATCGAAGGTCATCGCCAAGGCGCTGGATATCCGCGTGCCAGAGGCGGTGGAGGACGTTGTTGCGGAGGTCTGGGCCGATGGCGGGCCGCTGACCGGGCTCGTCAACAACGCGGCGGGCAATTTCATCAGCCGCACGAAGGATCTGTCGCCGCGCGGGTTCAACGCCATCGCCGACATCGTTTTCCGCGGCTCGTTCTATGTCACGCTCGCCTGCGGCAAGCGCTGGATCGAAGGCGGCGACAAGGGCAGCGTCATCTCGATCCTGACGACATGGATCTGGAACGGCGGCCCGTTCACGGTGCCGTCCGCGATGTCGAAAGCGGGCCTCAACATCATGACAAAATCGCTGGCGACGGAATGGGGGCCGAACGGCATTCGCCTCAACGCCATTGCGCCGGGGCCTTTCCCGACGAAAGGCGCGTGGGATCGTTTGTCGCCGCAATCGGCCAATCGCGATTCCGGACGCGCCAATGCGATCCCGATGGGCCGCAACGGCGAGATGCCGGAGCTTGCCAATCTGGCCGTGTTCCTGATGGCGGATGGTTGCGATTATTTGACAGGCCAGACCATCGCCATCGATGGCGCGATGCATCTGTCGTCCGGTGGAAATTTTGCCGCGCTGTCCGCGTTGGGCGACGCCGACTGGGACCGCATCCGCAACGAAATCCGCGGCTCCAACGAAAAAGACAAGGCGCAACGCGCGGTTTAGGGCGCGATGTTGACTCGCGTGCTGTGGAGGCAGAAGCTTTCCTCAAGAGCGCAGAGCTTAGAGAGCGTTTCGGATCGGAACTCTTTCGGCGATTGCGGCTCATGGAAACCAGCAGGGAGATTCCGCATGGAAGAAACTCCGCCGGGCATAATAGCAAGGCTCCGCGCTTGACGGAGCCAGAGCCGAGCGTGACACACCCGGCTTCCGCCCTACAATCGAATCGGACGATGAGCGAGAGCGATCTCGCATGAATCTTCTTACAAGCTGAGGGACGTTCAGCGTCCCGGGAAAGCAGAAACCCCGCCTTCGACAGGCGGGGTTTTCTTTTGCGGTGTTTGCGATGAACCGCCGAATCGTGACGCAGTAGGCCCTCCGATTCGGGAGTGAGCATGAATCGCGCGGAATGGAACAAGCTCGCCGGGACGTTCGAGAAGAATGTCTGCGATATCTCGCGCGAGGAAACCGCCGATCAGATCCGGCGCTATGTCGACGCCGCGAAAATCCCAAAGCGCGGCGGCGTGCTCGTGGACATGGGCTGCGGCATCGGCAGCTTCATTCTGCAGCATGGCCATCGTTTCGCGGAGATCGTGGGCGTGGAATACGCCTCCAGCATCATCGCGCGGGCCAAAAGGCGCTGCGCCGGCGTATCCGGCGTGACATGGCACACGGCGGGCGTTGAAGCGGCGGGCAAGCGCATCGGTCCCCGCGCCGATCTTACGGTTTGCATGAACGTCATCACCGTGCCCAGCGCGGCCAAGCGCGGGGCCCTGTGGCGCGGCGTTTCCGCCGTCACCAAACGCGGCGGACACGCGCTGGTCGTGGTCGCGTCGCTCGAAGCCGAGCGCATGATCCAGAAGGTTCTGGGCGAAGAGCCGGCCACCCATCCGAACGGCCTTGTCGATCACGATGGCGCGTTGCAAAAGCATTTCACGCGCGACGAACTAGCCGATGATTTCGCGCACGCCGGATTCGCGATGAAGAAGATCGGAAAAGCTTTTTATCCGTGGAGCAAGGAAGGCTTGCGGCCGACGCCGAAGCTGCGCAAGAGCCCGCCCTGGGACTGGGTCGCGCTGGCGCAGCGCCTCTAGGACGCGCCGTTCGCACCCCGCCGAATTTCTGAAAGAATCAACCGATGAGGCGTCGGAATTCCGCTTCGGGCACGCCGTAGAAATGTCCCGCCATGCGCTCGATGGCCTTGCGGTCGATAACGGTGATGCTGCCGCGGCGGGTTTCGATCACGCCCTTCTTCTCGAAGGCGTCGAGCGCGACGGTAACGCTGGCCCGGCGCACGCCGAGCATCACGGCCAGAAATTCGTGTGTCATGGTGACCACATCCGCGACCGTGCGGTCATGCGCCATCAATATCCAGCGGGCCAGCCGCTGCTCCAGCTTGGCGCGGCCATTCGCCAGCGCCGTTTGCGCGATCTGCGCGGTGAACACCTGGCCAAAGCGCAGAAGCCGGTTGTGCAGGCTGGCGCTTTGCGCCAGCAGCTTGCGCAGGGCCTCGCTTTCGATCCGCAGCGCTTCGCCATCCACCTGAACATAGGTGGAATGCGGCGTTTTCTGATCGTCCATGAGAACGGGAAGGCCGGTCATGCCTTCGCAGCCGATCAGGCCGATCTCGATGCGCTCGTCACGGCCGCAGACCGCAACGACGGACGCGATCATCGTTTCGGGGAAATAGACGTGGTCGATCGTCCTGTGCGGCGCTTCCAGGACACGGCGCTTTTCGAGCTGCACCGATTGCAGGTGCGCTTCGAGCAAATGGAGATCGGCGGCAGGAAGCGCCGCGAGCAGGCGGTTGCGATGCTTTTTCATGTGATCGGTAGAGACTTCTATTCCAGTCAGACAATAGAAGGCTGTGAAATGCCCCAGCGATTGCGGAGAACGAATCCCTTCCGCTTTCGCCGATTGAATCTAAACGGAATAACTCTACTTCCTATCGCTTTCTCAGTACGGAAACGTACGGTGGCAGCGATGTGTTCCCACGCGCATTTGTTATGGCGCGCGGGCGCAGCGATGGCGAAATTGTGTTCGCCGTTTGGCAATAAAATCCGTGTACAGATTATCTTAGCTGAACGCCTGCAGGCCGGTCATGGCGCGGCCCATGATAAGGGCGTGCACATCGTGCGTGCCCTCATAGGTATTCACCGCTTCGAGATTGAGCACATGACGGATGACGCCATATTCGTCCGACACGCCGTTGCCGCCATGCATGTCGCGCGCCTCGCGGGCGATGGCGAGCGCCTTGCCGCAGTTGTTGCGCTTCAGGAGCGAAATCGCCGGCGGCGCGGCGCGGCCTTCGTCCATCAGCCGGCCTAGGCGCAGCGCGCCGGCAAGGCCGAGCGTGATCTCTGTCTGCATGTCGGCGAGCTTCTTCTGGATGAGCTGGTTGGCGGCGAGCGGGCGGCCGAACTGCCTGCGGTCCATCGTGTAGGAACGCGCGGCATGCCAGCAGGCCTCAGCCGCTCCCATCGCGCCCCAGGCGATGCCGTAACGGGCACGGTTGAGGCAGCCGAACGGACCGGAAAGCCCACGCACATTCGGCAGCAACGCCGATTCCGGCACAATGCAATCTTCCAGAACGATCTCGCCCGTCACGCTCGCGCGCAGCGAGAACTTGCCTTCGATCTTCGGCGTGGAGAAACCTTTGGTCCCGCGTTCCACGATGAAGCCGCGGATGTCGCCATCCAGCTTCGCCCACACCACCGCCACATCGGCGATCGGCGAATTGGTGATCCACATCTTCGCGCCGTTGAGGCGATAGCCGTTCGCCTCTTTCGTCGCTTTCGTCACCATGCCGCCGGGATCGGAGCCGAAGTCCGGCTCCGTCAATCCGAAGCAGCCGACAAACTCGCCGCGCGCCAGCTTGGGCAGATAGCGCATGCGCTGCTCCTCGCTGCCGTAAGCGAAGATCGGATGCATGACGAGCGAGTTCTGCACGCTCATCGCCGAGCGATAGCCGCTGTCCACGCGCTCCACTTCACGCGCGACGAGGCCGTAGCATGTGTAATTCAATTCGCCGCCGCCATATTGCTCCGGCAATGTGCAGCCGAGGAACCCCATCTCGCCCATTTCGGTCATGATGGAGCGGTCGAAGGTTTCGTTGCGGAATCCCATCTTCACGCG
>JAFECN010000221.1 GCA_018242145.1 Pseudomonadota bacterium | reverse complement strand
GAGGCGCAGTTCGCTGAGCTGCGCACGCTCGGCGAACTGACGCAGGTCGCGTGGCAGCACGACGTGCAGGTGATGATCGAAGGCCGCGGCCATGTGCCGATGCACAAGATCAAGGAGAACATGGATCGCCAGCTAAAGGCTTGCGACGAAGCGCCGTTCTACACGCTGGGGCCGCTGACCACCGATGTCGCGCCGGGCTACGACCACATCACCTCCGCCATCGGGGCTGCGATGATCGGCTGGTTCGGCACGGCGATGCTTTGCTACGTCACGCCGAAGGAGCATCTGGGCCTGCCGGATCGCGACGACGTGAAGGCGGGCGTGATCGCCTACAAGATCGCGGCCCACGCCGCCGATCTGGCGAAAGGCCATCCCGCCGCGCGCATCTGGGACGATGCGATGAGCAAGGCGCGCTTCGAATTCCGCTGGCGCGACCAGTTCGCGCTGGCGCTCGATCCCGAAACCGCGCAACTCTATCATGACGAAACGCTGCCGGCCGAAGGCGCCAAGGTGGCGCATTTCTGCTCCATGTGCGGCCCGAAATTCTGCTCCATGAAGATCAGCCAGGAAGTGCGCGACGCGGCGAAAGGTCAGAACGACACGCTCAGCACCGCTGAAATCCGCGCCGCGATGGCGAAGAAGTCGGAGGAATTCAAACAACATGGCGGGGAGATCTATCTGCCGAAGGATGCCGCGGAGTAGGGGGATATGTTTCGGGGGATTTTCTGCGCAGCGGTGCTGCTTTGCACGGGCGGGACGGCTGCGCTGGCGGATGACGGGCATCGTTGCCATCTGACGCCGGAAGAGAAGATCGCGAACGCCAGGCTCGGCTTCGATGCGTTCGATCAACAGGGCGCAACGCCCTCCACCTGGCGCGCGCTGATGAAGGCCAACTGCCCGGGCCGCGCGGCGGAGGCGGCGGACGATTATCTCGTCAACGGGCCGCCGCAAACGCCGGAGCACAAATCCGACATCCTGTTCCACGAAGCGCAGGCGCTGGCGATCATGGGCGACAACGCGCAGGCCTCGCGGCTCGTCTCCGCCGCCATTCCGCCGGATCGCGCATCGCATGGCGATCTGGACTGGACCACCTATCTCATCGGCACCTGGGCGTTTCTGGTGAAGGACCGCGCGACGCTCAATGTGGCCACCGCGAAGATGATGGCGGAGCCGGGCGCGGACAATCGCATCGACGGCAATGTGCTGCGCGGCCTGCAGGCGTGTTTCGACAAGGACTACGACACCGCCTACAACGCCTGCCGCCCGAAATAACGCCCACGTTGTCATCGCCCGCTTCATGCGGGCCACCCAATTTCTTTCGCTTTGAGAAGAAAAATGGGTTGCCCGGACAAGCCGGGCAATGACGACGGTGAGAGAAATTCCTCAGGCGGCGAACAAATCTACGGCGCCAGGTCCATGTAATGCAGCGTGGAGCCGATGCTTTCCTGGATCAGCGCGGTGAGGCGCGCGCGGGCTTTCGCCTTCTGATCGTCGGTCATGTCCTTGGCGGAAACGGACCACAGGTCGTCGTCCACATCCACGATCGGAACGCGCGGCAGGAAGCCGGTCTTGGGCAGATGTGCGCCTTCGGTCTCCAGCGTGTCGAAGGTGCGCGCGTCGATGAAGCGGATCGTGTAGATCGCATACATCTTCGTCGTCTGCGAGAACATCGAAGAGTCGTGGCCGATGCCGAGGCCGTCCACGTAGGTGTTGTTGTCGTCGCCCAGCGCGTTGGGCAAGGCCATGCGTGTCACCACGATGTAGGCGTCCACGCCGGTGTTGCCCAGCGCCCGCAGCGGCTTTTCGACCGGCACCTGCGCGCCCGCGATGGGACTCCAGGGCAAGCGATAGAAGGCGGCGCGGTCATACGCCACTGGCTTCACCGTGAAGCGGTTGGAGACGGTGTCCGCGATCTGCTTTGCGATCATGTCGTCGATGCCCCAGCTTTCGATGGGCACGCATTCCGGATGGACGGCGTTGAACAGACTGCCCATCGGCTTCACGTCGCGCAGGTTCAGGCAATCGCCCAGCGCGGAAACGATCGCCACGCTTTTCACATTCGCCAGATCGTCGGCCGAAGCGCCGCCGGACAGCAGCGAGACGGCCAGCGCCAGAACCGGCGCCAGCTTCCAGGAAACATGCATGACAATTCCCCCCTTGGTTTGGACCGGCGCTATCGCAAGGTGCGCCGCCCCGTGATGGCGTGCCACAGAAACAGCACGATGATCGCGCCGATGATGGCCACCAGCGTCGAATAGAGAAATCCGCCTTCGCGCGCCCCGCCCAGCGTCTGCATCAGGAAGCCGCCCACCAGCGCGCCCACAAGGCCGAGCGCGATGTTGAGGAAGCAGCCTTCGCCGCGATCGTTCACCACCTTGCTGGCGACGAACCCCGCGATCAGCCCCACGATGATCCAGCCGAGAAAGGACATGCGACACCTCCTGTGCGTCAAAGATGGGGCTGACGGCGCTTGCGCGCAAGATCATAGTCCCGCGGGAGCAGGCAGCAGGTGATCGGGCATGGGCGCGCCGTTGAAGCATGGCTGGATCGGGCCTCGCCGTTTTTTGCACTTGCTCGGTCCGGGGCTGATCACCGGCGCGGCGGACGACGACCCCAGCGGGATCGCCACCTACTCGCAGACGGGCGCCCAATTCGGCTTCCAGCTTCTGTGGACGATGTTTCTCACGCTGCCTTTCATGGTCGCGATCCAGATCATCAGCGCCTGCATCGGCTGGCAGACGGGGCAGGGGCTTTCGCGCAATATTGCCCACCGCCTGCCGCGCGTGGTGCTGCTCGTCTGCATAGGGGCGCTGGCGGTCGCCAACACCATCAACATCGCCGCCGATCTTGCCGCGATGGCGGATGGCCTGCGGCTGGTCATCCATGGGCCTTCGCTGGCCTATGCCGCGGGCTTCGGCATCGTTTGCCTGATCGCCGAAGTGTTCGTGCCCTATCACCGCTATGCGCGCTATCTGAAATTCCTGACGCTGGTGCTGTTCGTGTATGTCGCGGCGGCGTTCAGCGTGCATGTCGATTGGGGGCAGGTCGCGCGTTCCACCTTTTTGCCCACCTTCTCGTTCCGCAACGATTACCTGCTCACCATCGTCGCCGTGTTCGGCACCACCATCAGCCCCTATCTTTTTTTCTGGCAGGCCTCGCAGGAGGCGGAGGAATCCGCGCTCAGCCACCGGAAGGAAACCGGGCTCGGCCATTATTCCGCGCGGGCGTTCCGCCACATCTCCTACGACACATGGACCGGAATGCTGACGTCCAACATCATCGGTTTCTTCATCATCGTGACGACCGGCGCCACGTTGCATCAGCAGGGCGTCACCAACATTCAAACCGCCGCGCAGGCGGCCGAGGCCCTGCGTCCCATCGCCGGCGAGCTTACCTTTGCGCTCTTTGCGGGCGGCATCATCGGCACCGGCCTTCTTGCCGTGCCGGTGCTGGCGGGGTCGGCGGCCTATGCCGTGTCCGAAGCGTTCGGCATCGGCGGCAGCCTGGAATTGCCGGCGCGGCGCGCGCTGGGATTTTACGGCATCATCAGCGCCGCCACGTTGGGCGGGCTCATCCTCGTCGCCGCCAAATTCGATCCCATCGCCATGCTGTTCTGGACCGCCGTCATCAACGGCATCGTGGCGGTGCCGATCATGGCGGTGATGATGCTGGTCGTCTCCGGCAAGGCCGCCGGGGGAAAGCATGGCGGGCAGGCGATCGTCCTGCCGCGCTGGCTTCGCATATTGGGATGGCTTGGCGCGCTTATGATGGCCGTGACGGTCGGGGCGCTGTTGTGGACGAGCTTGCCCGGACTCTAGCGGGAAAAAGCCGGGGCCATGCGCCTGACGCGCGCTGCCCCGGCGCTCCCGCGCGGCTACATCGTGACGACGACTTTGCCCTTGGCCTTGCGGTCCATCAGCATACGGATCGCTTCGCCCGCCTTCGCCAGCGGCACATGCTCGGAGACATAGGGCTTCAGCTTGCCCGCCGCGATCATGTCGAGCAGGCTCTGCATGCTGTCCGCCGCGTGCTTGGGATCGCGCGCCGCCATCGCGCCCCAGAACACGCCCACGATCTGGCAGCCTTTGAGCAGCGTCAGGTTCAGCGGCACTTTGGGGATCTGCCCCGCCGCGAAGCCGATCACCAGATAGCGCCCGTTCCAGTTCATCGCGCGCAGGCACGGTTCGGCGTAATCGTCGCCCACCGGATCGTAGAGCACGTCCGCACCCTGACCGCCGGTCAGCTTCTTGATCGTCTCGGAGAGTTCTTTCTGCTGGTCGCGGTTCAGCGGCACCTTGGGATAGACGAAGCCGTCATCGGCGCCGTTCTTCTTCGCCAGCTCCACTTTCTCCGGCGTCGAAGCGCCCGCGATCACGCGCGCGCCCAGCGCCTTGCCGATCTCCACGGCCGAGAGGCCGACGCCGCCCGCCGCCCCCAGCACCACGAGGTTCTCGCCCGGCTTCAGGTCGGCGCGATCCTTCAGCGCGTGCCATGTGGTGCCGTAGGTCACCATGAAGGAGGAGGCGACATCGAAGGGCACGTTGTCGGGAATCTTCATCGCGCGGCGCGCGTCGCCCAGCGCTTCTTCGGCCATGCCGCCATTGCCGGTGGAGACGCAGACGCGGTCGCCGACTTTCAGGTTCGTCACGCCTTCGCCAAGCTCTTTCACGATGCCCGCGATCTCGCCGCCGGGCGCGAAGGGCAGCGCGGGCTTGAACTGGTACTTGTCCTGGATCATCAGCACGTCCGGGAAATTCACGCCGCAGGCCTTCACGGTGATCAGCACCTGGTTCTTGCCCGGCTTGGGCGAGGGCACATCGCGGACTTCCATCTCTTCCGGCGGGCCGTAGTGGGTGCAGAGCGCGGCTTTCATGACGGTTTCCTCATGTTGGATATCTGTTCGAGCGTGAACTTACGGCAAGCTTCGCCGCGCCGCCAACCCATGCCGCAACGGGAGGCAGATCCCGCGCATTGTGCTAAAGTGCCCGTGAGGGGCACTTTTCCTTCGGGATTGGAAGCCATGAAAAAGCATATTCTCTTCGCAGCGGGGATTTCGCTGCTGCTGGCGGGTCCGGCGTTCGCCAGCCCCACCTGTCTGGCGATCAGCCAGATCTACAATTTCAACGCGCCCGACAACAAGACGCTGATCGTCGAGGACAACACGCACAACAAGTTCAAGGTGAACCTGCTGGGCTTCTGTCAGGGCCTGACGTTCAAGGAAGGTGTGGCCTTCAAGTCGGTCGGCGGCACGGGGCTGTCCTGCCTCGCGGCGGGCGACAACGTGATCGTGCACAATATGGGCACCGGCCCGCAGCGCTGTTCGATCCGCTCGGTCGAGCCCTATACGGCCGCGATGCAGAAAGCCGACGCCGAAGCGGCGGCCGCGAAGAAGCACTGACCTTTTCCTCCCCCGTTTACGGGGGAGGTGGCGAACGTAGTGAGCCGGAGGGGGACTGTGCGCGACGGCCCCCTCCGCTTCGCATCCCCCGGCTCAAGGCCGGGGTCGCTCAGCACCTCCCCCGTAAACGGGGGAGGAAAATCAGATCGCGCGAATCTCTGCGTCCGCGAGTGCCTTCGCGGGCCGCCGCTCGCCGACGATTTTGCCGCGCGTGTTCAGGATCGGGGCGCGGATGATGTCGTGCGCGGCTTTGTCGTCGGACAGCACGCCCAGCTTGTCGAGAATCGCGGCGATGGCGGTTTCCGCGCCGCGGCCCGTGCCGTCGTCGATCTTCAGTGCCACGCCCAGCCCCGCCTCGGGGATGATCGCCGCATAATAGGCTTCCGCACCCGCCTTGGTGGCGGCGCGGCCGTTCGCAGCGCGCATGAGGATAGTGTCCGAACGTCCTGTTCCGGCTACCAGATCCGGATGGGCAATCATCGCCGCCACGATATGCTTCATCGCCG
>JAFECN010000220.1 GCA_018242145.1 Pseudomonadota bacterium | reverse complement strand
CCCGGAACCAGCCGGGAGAAGGACTGCGGTAACTAGGGCCGGACGATTTCGTGATACTCGTCGTTGGTGAAAGCCCAGCGCTGCAAGAGGATCCCGTTATGGCGAGTCTCCATGGTGCACTGGGGGAAGCCGCGCCGTGAAGTGACGCGCGCGTAGAGGCGCACAATCTTGACGTCCGGGCGGACCCATTGCGCGAGCGGTAGCTGACCTTGGCCGCGTTCCACGCACCAGGTGGCGCCGTTGCAAGGCCCCGGGATCAGCATGCCTTTGGGTCCATCCAGATAGACCTCCACGCGCTCAAACACGCGGAAGAACACCAGCTCCCAACCTTGGCGTTGCTGCCCGGCGAGGGCTGGGGTCAACAGGAATGCGCGTCTGAGCACGATCACCTCCGCCTTATTCGATTACGTGGGGTCCGGGTTTGTCCAGCTTCAAATAGCGGCCTTGCGTATCCTCCGCCTCCAGCCGGGCGGAAACGGCGCGCGGAGGATCGGGGGTTTGGGAACCGAATTCGCTATCGTCGCCGGGGGCGACTTCGTCTTCAGTGACCTGAGCCGTGGTTTTGAGGATCATCTGGCCGCTGGGGTCGAGGAATTCAAGATAAAGCTGAATGCCCTTGATGGGACGCTCGCCGATGTTCTTTACTTTGCCCTCAAACGTGAGGACTCCGGCATCGCGGCGCAGCTTGAGGTTGATGATCTGGACCTCGGGCGCGCCCTTTTTCGACTTTTTCTCCGCCGCCGGGCAGAGCGCGACCAGCGCCAGCGCTACAACCGCAACCAGAAACCTCATAGGGTTGATTGTATAGTGCGGGGCCGGAACGCCGCGTTTCCGGTACGGCTGTTATAGTGACCTCCATGGTCAACCGGCGGTCTTTACTGATGGGCGCCGCGGCTGTGCCGGCGCTGGCGCAGACGGGCGGGGCGAAGAATATCGTGATTGCGTCGAGCAATGGCGAGCGGGCGTGCGCCAAGGCGATGGAGATCTTGCGCACGGGCGGCGACACGCTCGATGCCGTGGTAGCGGGCGTCAATATCAACGAAGAGGATCCTGCCGATGATTCGGTAGGCTACGGCGGGTTGCCCAATGAAGAGGGCGTGGTGGAGCTGGACGCGTGCGTGATGCACGGGCCCACAAGGCGCGCGGGTTCGGTGGCTTCTATCCGAGGCATAAAGACGCCGTCAAAGATCGCCAAGCTCATCATGGAGCAGACGGATCACATCATGCTCGTTGGCGATAACGCGCTGCGGTTCGCCAAGGCGTTCGGGTTCAAGGAAGAGAATCTGCTCACGGAAAAATCACGGTTGGCGTGGCTCGTGTGGAAACAGTCTCTGCGCGATCCGCGGGGCCACAACAACTGGACCGATGGCTTGGACGCGCCGCACAAGCAGGGAGCAGGGCCGGGCGCGGCGTTGCACGAGCGGTTCCCTGGCGTCGATCCCGAATTGCTCGCCTATGCCTGGGATCGCGCGATTCATCCGCCCACGGGGACCATCAATTGCCTGGCGTTGAACACCAAGGGCGAAATGTCCGGCACTACAACCACGAGCGGATTGGCGTGGAAGATTCCGGGGCGCGTGGGCGATTCGCCGATCATCGGCGCCGGCTGCTATGTGGATCAGGAAGTGGGCGCGGCGGGGTCCACCGGGCGCGGTGAAGAGAACATTCGCGTGGCCGGGGCGCACACGATTGTGGAAAACATGCGGCATGGCATGTCACCCAAGGATGCCGTGATGGATTGCCTGAAGCGCGTTTCACGCAATTACGATCACGATAAAAAGCGGCTCGCGCAGTTCGATATCAACTTCTACGCGCTGCGCAAAGATGGCGTCTACGCGGGCGGGTCACTGTGGAGCGGGCAGATGTCGCGCGGCAAGTTCAGCCCGCGCAAGTTCGCTGTGAACGATGGCGGCGCGTCGCGGTTGGAAAACTGCGTGTACCTTTACGAGAGGTCTTAACCGGCGGCGAGGAGGGCGGCGAGATCAGCCCGGCCCGTGCGGTCCGCGTACTGCTGGGCGGTTTCGCCGTTCAGGGTTTCGCTGAGATCGGCGCCGCAATCGATGAGTTCCTGTAGAACGGCGGCGTCCCCGAGATCGACCGCGGGATGCACGCAACCATCGGTGGCTGCGCCCACTTCAAGCAGGAACAGCACCATTTCGCGCTCGCGCCCATGCGTGAGGGCATGCCAGAGCGGGGTGTGGCCTTCCGGATCCGCGATATCCACCGGCGTGCCTGCGGCGATCAACACTTTCGCCGCGGGAACCGCATCGGCCCGGCCGAGCGCTGCCACGATGTGGAGCGCGGTGCGGCCATGGGAGTCCACTTCATCGAGCAGCGTAGGATCAAACCGGATGAGTTTGCCGATGGCCGCTGGATCGGCCCCGCGCGCGGTTTCAAACCACTGCCGGCTCATCGCTGCAGCGGATCCTCAATCCACGGCGGCGTGGCTTCAATGAGCGCGCCCAGGTCGGGCTCCAACTCATCCATCTTGCGCTTCATTTTCCACGCCACTTCGCGATAGCTGAAGTGTCCCTTGACGCCGCTGCGCAGACGCGCGATGTACTCGGCTTCCGCGAAATCCATCTTGAACAGGAACCGCGAGCGGGCGGCAAATGGGAGCAGGTAATGGCTGGCGGGCGCGGGCAGAGCGTCGATTTCAGCGAACGTTTCGCCGAGCAGCGCATCGTAGCCGGCATCGAGTCCGCACTCTTTGAGGGTCGCCGGAGTGGACCAACCCAGGTGCGTGCCGTAGGGTTGGCGGAACTGCTGGCAGCGGCGGTGGCGATGCAGGTCGCGATAGGCGCCGATGTCCATGACGATGTCGTAGGCGTAGAGTCCACCGCGAAACTCGCGCAGCAGATCGTCGTAACGGGTACGCGAGCGGAGCGCTACGTCGATCACTTCGCGCCGGAGCGCGCCGCTCCAGGAGAGCGCGGTTTCGTAGAGAAAGCGGAACGACAGATTCGTAACTGGATAGAGGAGCGTCGCCGTAATGTCGGCCAGCGTATCTGTGGGCTTGAGCAGGTCAATGTCGTCTTCAGGCGCGGGGTCGGCGCCGGAATCGAGATTCTGTTTGGCCCATCGCGCAAGATCGCGGCGGGCCGCTTCTAAGTGCTGGTCGGATTCGACGTACTTGGCGAGCGTCGGCGCCACGGGATGGTTGACCGATTCGTCCCAAGCACAATCGGGCGGAAGCGCGCAGGCGGCCGCCATTTCCGCGCCGAGTTCGCGGATTTCCTGATACTCGGAAACGCGCAGGCGGCGGATCTGTCGCTCGAGCGTGCGGATGCTGGTTACCTGGCCGACGCCTGTGGGGATGCCGAAGAACAGCAGATAGCGCGCGACATCGAACGCGCGGGCCGCGATGTTGCGCTTGTAAGCGTCAGGCTTCATCGCGGGCGGGCACGGCAGCTTGCCGCAGAGGTGATCGAAAACTTTCGCGTGGAGGTCTTTGTAGGCGGCCAGCAGGCGCGCGCCCGCGGCAGTGTAGCGCGCGGCGTATTCGCTGGCGATTTCAGGCGGCGTGATGAAGCCGGAACTGCCGAAATCCTGGTAGCGCGAGGAGCGCGCCTGACCATCCCAGAGCTGCTCGTCTTCGGCTTCCGTGGCGGCCAGTTCGGAAATTCCTTCAAGGCAAACCACCACATGACCAAGGTCAGCAATGGAGGCGTGGCCGTAATTGAAATAGAAACTTTCTAAGAATTTCGCGGAATCGTG
>JAFECN010000021.1 GCA_018242145.1 Pseudomonadota bacterium | reverse complement strand
GCCGCCGGAAAGATGGGTGAGAATCTGCTCGTGGGCCATTTCTGCTCCCTGGCGCGTGCATCTCTGCTGGATGCTTCGCACGATCTTCCATCCTCCCCTTGAGGGAGGGTCGAAACGCGAAGCGTTTCGGGGAGGGGTCGATTTTCGCGCATTGACCCCTCCCCGAAATTGCTCCGCAAATTGTCGGCCCTCCCTCAAGGGGAGGGCGGGTTGTCAATGCAACGCCTCAATAATCGTCACATTCGCCAGCCCGCCGCCTTCGCACATCGTTTGCAGGCCGTATTTCTTCTTCCGCTTGTGCAGCGCGTGCACCAGCGTGGACATGAGCTTGGTGCCCGAACCGCCGAGCGGATGGCCCAGCGCGATGGCGCCGCCGTTCACATTGATCTTCGCCGGATCGCCGCCGGTTTCCTTCAGCCATGCCACCGGCACCGGCGCGAAGGCTTCATTCACTTCGTAAAGATCGATGTCGTCGATCTTCATGTCGGCTTTCTTGAGCGCGCGGAGCGTGGCCGGGATCGGCGCTTCCAACATGATCACCGGATCGTGGCCGATCACCGTCATGTGGACGATGCGCGCCAGCGGCTTCACGCCCAGCGCCTTCAGCCCGCGCTCGTTCACCACCATCACGCCGGATGCGCCGTCGCAGATCTGCGAGGAGGTGGCGGCGGTCACGCGGCCGCCTTCCTGCAACAGCTTCACGCCCTTGATGCCTTCCAGGCTGGCGTCGAAACGGATGCCTTCATCGACGGTGTGCATCTGCTTCTCGCCGGTCGGCAAGGTGATCTCGATCGGAACGATCTCGTCCTTGAACGCGCCGGAATTGGTCGCGGCGATCGCCTTCTGGTGGCTATTGATAGCGAACTCGTCCAGCTCATCCTTCGTCTGGTCGTATTTCTTGGCGATCATCTCCGCGCCCATGAACTGGGAGAACTGGATATGCGGATAACGCTCTTCCAGACGCGGGGACTTATAGTTGCCGAATCCATTTTTCGCGGGCAGCGCGGCAGAAAGGCCCATCGGCACGCGGCTCATGCTTTCGACGCCCGACGCGATTACCACATCCATCGCGCCGCTCATCACCGCCTGCGCCGCGAAATGCAGCGCCTGTTGCGAGGAGCCGCACTGGCGATCCACGCTGGTGCCCGGAACGCTTTCGGGAAGCTTCGACGCCAGCACCGCGTTGCGCGCGACATTGATCGCCTGTTCGCCGACCTGGCTGACGCAGCCCATGATGACGTCTTCGATGAGCGCCGGATCGCACTTGGTCCTGTCGACCAGCGCATTGATGATCGTTCCGCCCAGATCGACGGGATGCCATCCCGATACTTTTCCGCCTTTGCGTCCGCCGGCGGTGCGCACTGCCGCAACGATATAAGCTTCGCTCATGGGCTTCTCCCGATTTGCATTTGGTTCCGATTGCGGCAGAGTTTATCCGAGATTGACGTGCGCGGAAGTCCGCCGCGCTTATGACGTGACGTAAAGCGCGCGCAACAAAACAACACAGGTGGGAAATGGATCTCGCTTACAGTCCGGAATATGAGGCGTTTCGCGCACAGGTGCGCGGCTTCCTCGAACGCACGAAGGACAAATGGCCGAAGGATCGCGGCATGGGCCGCCCCGGTCCCGAAACGCTGGCATGGCAGAAGCTCCTGATCGAGAACGGCTACGCCGCGCGCACCATTCCGCGCGAATATGGCGGTTACGGTGCGGAACCCGATGTCCTGAAGTCGCGCATCATCGCGGAAGAATTCACGCGCGCCGGTGCGCCGGGCGGCATGGGCGGGCAGGGCATCTCCATGCTGGTGCCGACTCTGCTGGAAGTGGGCAGCGAGGAGCAGAAGCGCACTTATATAGAGCCGACCCTGAAGGGCGAGATCATCTGGTGCCAGGGCTATAGCGAGCCCGGCTCGGGGTCGGACCTTGCGTCATTGCAGACGAAGGCGGTGGAAGACGGGCGCGATTTCGTCATCAACGGCCAGAAGATCTGGACCTCCACCGCCGCGCAGGCGGACATGATGTTCTGCCTGGTGCGCACCGAAAGCGAGCGCGCCAAGCATCAGGGCATCTCCTATCTCTTATTCCCCATGTCCACGCCCGGCATCGAGGTGCGGCCGCTGAAGACGATGACCGGCTCGGCGGAATTCAACGAAGTGTTCTTCACCGATGTGCGTGTGCCGCAGGATTCGGTTGTGGCCGGGCGCGGGCAGGGCTGGTTCGTCGCCAACGCCACCTTGAAGCACGAGCGCGGCATGCTGGGCGATCCCAATGCCGGCCAGACGCGGCTGAAGCAGATCGTCGAATTGATGCAGACCGAGACTGTCAGCGGCGAAAAGCTAATGGACAATCCGGTGTTCCGCGACCGCTTGATGAAGCTGCAGGCGCGCGTGCTGGCGATGCAGTTTCATGGCTTGCGCCTGCTGACGGCGGCGGCGACGGGCGATGACGTCGGCATTGCGCGGCTGATCGTGAAGCTGGAGGGCTGCGAGTTGAACCACCAGCTTGCCGCCCTCGCCATCGACGTACTGGGTGAGTTGGGCGTGCTCTATGGGACAAGCCCGCACCTGCGCAATCACGGCCGCTGGCAGTGGATGTACATGTTCGACCTCGGCCTCATCATCGGCGGCGGCACCGCGCAGATTCAGAAGAACATCATTTCGGAACGCGGCCTCGGCATGCCGCGCGAACCGAAGCTGGCGAGCGGGTAAGAAGCGCGAGCGATGAAGGCGAATAAAAACTCCGCGTCTCTGCGTCTCTGCGTGAGAAAAGGATTCACGCAGAGCCGCAGAGGCGCAGAGGTTTAGTAAGGAACGGGCAGATGGAATTTGGATTAAGTTCTGACCAGAAGATAATGCAGGAGAGCGCGGAACGCACGCTGGCGCGTCTCGCTCCGCTGGATCGCACGCGCAAGGCGGCGGAAACCAATGCGATGGCCCGCGACGTGTGGGACGGGCTGGTGGAACTGGGCGCGCCCGCGATCCTCATTCCGGAAAAGCACGGCGGGCTCGATCTCAGCCTGCTCGATGCGGCACTGATAGCGGAATCGCTGGGCCGCCACGTCGCGCCGGTGCCGTTCATCGCCACCGCTGTCATGGCGCCGCTGGCGCTGATGCAATCCGGTTCGCCCGCGCAGCAAGCCGAATGGCTGCCGAAGCTGGCGAGCGGCAAAACGCTGGCGGGTGTCGCCATCAGCGAAAGCGTCTCCGGCGCGCGCGATGGCGCGGGCGTGACGGCCAATGGCGGCAAGCTTTCCGGCAAATCGTTATTCGTGATCGACAGCGCCGATGCGGACATTTTCATCGTTGCCGACACGGCAGGCGGATTGCATCTCGTCGATGCAAAAAGCAAAGGCGTGACGCGCATTGCGCTCGAAACCATCGACCGCACGCGCAGCATCGGCGAATTGCAATTCGACAATGCGGATTCGCAGCCGCTGAAAGATGGCAAGCCAAAGGACGCGCTGCTCGAAATGCGCGATGCAGCGTGGGTGATGCTCGCCGCCGATACGCTCGGCGCGTCGCAGCGCATGATCGAAAAAGCGGTGGAATACGCGAAGGAACGCAAACAGTTCGACCGCGTCATCGGCTCGTTCCAGGCGGTGAAGCATCTGTGCGCCGAGATGGCGGCGGAATTGGAGCCGTGCCGCTCGCTCGTCTGGTACGCGGCGCATGCGTTCGATTTCATCGAGGCCGAAGCCTCGCTCACCGCCGCGCATGCCAAGGCGCACACCTCCGAGATTGGCCGCTTCGTCGCGCGTACCGCCACCGAAGTGCATGGCGGCATGGGCTTCACCGATCTGCTCGGCCTGCATTACTGGTTCAAGCGCATCGGCCTGAACCGGCAGTTGCTGGGCGGCCCGGAACGGGTGCGCCATCTGGCGGCGCAAATGCAGGGTTTCGCGGCATGACTCCGCCCTCCCCTTGAGGGAGGGCCGACAATTTGCACAGCAAATTTCGGGGAGGGGTTACGGCGCGGCGCCGGACCCCTCCCCGAATTGCTTTGCAATTCGACCCTCCCTCAAGGGGAGGGTGGGAACCTGCGCCGGGTGTTGAAGCGTTAGCCGACACCATGAGCGAAAAGCACAAACTCCCATCGACGCGCGAGCTGGCCCGCAAGCTGGGCCTGAAGATCGTGCGCCCGGAAAAGCTCAAGCGGCATGGCGAAGGCTTCTCCTATGTCGATGCGAAAGGGCGCGCCATCAGGGACAAGCGCGTTGTGATGCGGCTGAAGCGGCTCGCCGTGCCGCCCGCTTATGAGAACGTGATGTATGCCGCCGATCCGCAGGCGCATCTGCAGGCCATCGGCCGCGATGCGGCGGGGCGGATTCAATATCGCTATCATGCAGACTGGACGAAGGTGCGCGAAACGCGCAAGGCGCAAAGGCTGGCGCAATTCGTCGCCGCGCTGCCGCGCATTCGCCGCAGAGTCGGGAAAAATCTGGCGTCCGAAGAGCTGACCAAGGAATTCGCGCTCTCCGCGGTGATCGAGCTGGTGGCGAACACCGCCATCCGCGCGGGCGGCGAAGCCTATGCGAAGGAGCGCGGCACGCGCGGCGCAACGACGTTTTTGAAGTCGAATGTCCGCATCGTGGACGGCAAGCTGGTGCTGCGCTTCAAGGCGAAGGGCGGCAAGGACTTTCAGCGCGACGTGGATGCGCCGCGTCTCGCCGAAGCCATCGAAGCGCTGCGCCGCCTGCCGGGCAAGCGGCTGTTTCAATATAAGAGCGAGAGCGGCGTCCATCCCGTGCATGCGCAGGATGTGAACCGCTATCTGCAGGAGATCGCGGACGTGGCGATCACCCTGAAGGATTTCCGCACCCTCTGCGCCAGCGCCGCCGTGCTGGAGGAATTGTCGAAACAGGAGCCCGCAAAATCCGAGGCCGGGCGCAAGCGGCAGATCAAGGAGGCGGTTAAGAACGCCGCCGAAGAACTCGCCAACACGCCGACGGTCTGCCGCAATTCCTATGTGCACGACGCGGTGGTAGGCGCGTTCGAGAACGGCGTGCTGGAAGATTATGCCGATGCCCTGAAAGCCACGCGCTCGCCGAAGAAACGCGAAGAGGCACTGGCGGAAGTGATCGCGGCGGCCTGTTGAGCACCGTTGTCATCCCCAGCCGAGCGAAGCGAGGGGAAGGGGACCCAGGTGGTCCCACCCGCTCCGATGGGGGCAAGGAAGTAAGAGTTCTTCTTCCGCGCTTTGAGATGGCGTGACCACCTGGGTTCCCTTCCCTCGGCGCTGACGCGCCTCGCCGGGGATGACAGCGGTGTGTCAGGCCGTCTTCTGAACCGTCAACCCCAACTCTTCCATCATCGCTTCGCGAATCCTGAATTTCTGGACCTTGCCGGTCACTGTCATCGGGAACGACTCCACGAAGCGCACATAACGCGGCACCTTGTAGCGCGCGATCTGGTTGTCGCAGAAATGCTTGATGTCTTCGGCGGTTGCGCTTTGACCCGGTTTGAGCATGATCCAGGCGCAGAGTTCTTCGCCATAGCGTTCGTCCGGCAGGCCCACCACGGTCACGTCCGCCACCTTGGGATGGCGGTAGAGGAATTCCTCGATCTCGCGCGGATAGATGTTTTCGCCGCCGCGGATCACCATGTCCTTGATGCGGCCCGTGATGTTACCATAGCCCTCGTCGTCAATCGTGCCGATGTCGCCGGTGTGCATCCAGCCCCCGGCGTCGATGGCTTCGGCGGTGCGTGCTTCGTCGTCCCAATAGCCCAGCATCACCGATGGCCCGCGCGTGCAAAGCTCGCCGGGCGTGCCGCGCGGCACGGTGTTGCCGTCCGCATCCACGATCTTCACTTCCACATGCGGCAGCACGCGGCCCACGGTGGAGACGCGCCGCGCGATGCTGTCGCTGCGCGAGGACTGGAACGACACAGGGCTCGTCTCGGTCATGCCGTAAGCGATGGTGACTTCGCGCATGTGCATCTTGTCGATGACATGGCGCATCACTTCGATGGGGCAGGGCGATCCGGCCATGATGCCGGTGCGCAAGGAGGAAAGATCGTATTTCGCGAAATCGCTCTGGCCCAGTTCGGCGATGAACATGGTGGGCACGCCATAGAGCGCCGTGCATTTCTCGTCCTGCACCGTTTGCAGAACCGCGGCGGGATCGAAGCCTTCGCTTGGATAGACCATCGCGCTGCCATGCGTCAGGCAGCCCAGATTGCCCATCACCATGCCGAAGCAATGATAGAGCGGCACCGGAATGCAAAGCTTGTCCTGCGGCGAAAGGCCGATGGCCTCGCCCACAAAGAAGCCGTTGTTCAGGATATTGCGGTGAGAGAGCGTCGCGCCTTTGTGAAAGCCCGTGGTACCGCTGGTGAACTGGATGTTGATGGCGTCGCCCGGCTTCAGCGCCGCGCCGATCTTGCGCACGCGGTCGTCGGCTTTCGTCGCCGCGATGTCGTCGAAAGCCAGGAAGCCTTCCACGCTTTTCTTGCCGATGAGCATGGCGTGTTGCAGGTGCGGCAGCTTTCGTTCCGCCACCAGTTCACGCAGCATGGACGCGAACTCCACGCCGCGATGCGCCCTGGCCAGCACCAGCGCGCGGCAGCCGGATTTGTTCAGCGCATAATCCAGTTCCGCCTTGCGATAGGCGGGATTGATGGTGACGAGGATGATGCCCGCTTTCGCCGCCGCGAATTGGGTGAGCGTCCATTCCGCGCAATTCGGCGCCCAGATGCCGACGCGGTCGCCGGGGGCAAGACCCAATTCGAGAAATCCCGTCGCCAGCGCATCCGCGCGTGCATTCAGTTCTTCATAGGTCCAATGGATGTTCTGGAACGGTGCGATGATCGCGGAGCGGCGTTGCCATGTTCGTGCTGCCCGTTCCAGCGCCGCGCCGATGGTGTCCTCCAGAAGCGGCGGCGTGTCGGCGCCGCGAACGTAGGACTCGCTCACGCCGCGAAGCCGGCGGTCAGCCCCGGCCAGAATCCATCCGCCCCGCGCGCAGCCGCCAGCTTGCCGATGATGTCGGCCCAATGCCGGTCGTTGCCGTATTCGCTGCGCCACAGCCACAGGGGCCGGGTGAATTTCTGCAGGTCGTATTCCATGGTGAAGCCGATGGCGCCATGCACCTGATGGGCGATGGAGGCCGCGCTGCCCGCCGCGATGTTGCAGCGGAGTTTCGCGGATGCGATCTCGAACACCGCTTCGCCGCGATCCGCCGCGTGCGCAGCGGCAGCAGCAGCGGCGCGCGCGGCCGCGGCTTCCTCCGCCAAAACCGCAAGCTGTTGCTGGATGGCCTGAAAGGCGGCGAGCGGCTTTCCGAATTGCTGGCGCTGGCGTGTATATTCCACCGAAAGCGTGAGCGCCGCGGAGATCGCGCCCGCCATCTGCCCCGCGCGGGCCAGCGCCATGGCGCGGAATTTCTGCTCGCCGTTCCAGCCGCGCTCTTTCGCGGCCGCGTCCATCACCGCTTCGGCCATGGGAAAGGCCAGCGCGTGCTCGCCCGCCGCGAAGAACACCCGGTTCGCATCCGCAAAGCCGCCGCCGAAGCCGCCTTTGGCTTCGTTC
>JAFECN010000219.1 GCA_018242145.1 Pseudomonadota bacterium | reverse complement strand
TTCGCTCCGGCACCTCCCCCGCAAGCGGGGGAGGAAAACGCACCCTCATCCACGCCCGCCAGAACAAGCGCGTAAGCGAAGAACAATTTTCATCGGCATGGCAGCGAAAGCTCGCCGCCACGTTTCGGATTTAACCCATGGCATCTCTCATTCTCGGCATCGCCGGCGAGGCGGTGGGCAGTGCGCTGCTCGGCAGCGGCATCTCGATCCTCGGCGGAACGCTCTCCGGCGCGGCCATCGGCGGCGCGGTCGGTGCCTTCGTCGGCAGCGAGATCGACGCGGCCATTGCGCCCGGCATGCACACAAAGCGGCAGGGTCCGCGTCTTTCCGACATCGCCATCCAGTCTTCCACTGAAGGTGCGCCCATTCCGCGCGTCTATGGCCGCGTGCGCGTGGCGGGGCAGATCGTCTGGGCCACCAACTTCAAGGAAACCTCCAGCACCACGACCACCCATGTCGGCGGCAAGGGCGGCGGGGCCAGCGTCACCGAAACCGACTATGCCTATTCCATCTCTTTCGCGGTGGGCCTGTGCGCCGGAAAAGCGGCCAGCATCGGCCGCGTGTGGGCGGATGGCACCTTGCTCGACCTGTCGCAATTCACCACGCGCTTTTACGCGGGCGATGAAGCGCAAACCGCCGATCCTTTGATCGAAGAGATCGAAGGGGCGGGCAACACGCCCGCCTATCGCGGCCTCTGCATCATTGTTTTCGAGGATCTGCCGCTGGCGCAGTTCGGCAATCGCATTCCGCAATTGCAGTTCGAGATCGTCCGCCCGATTTCCGATACCAACGCCACCGCGCTGGAGAATGTGCTGCCCGGCGTGGCGCTCATCCCCGGCGCGGGCGAGTTCGTTTATGCGACCGATATCGTCAGCGAGGATGACGGGGAGGGCGGCACCGCGTCCGAGAATGCGCACAGCGCCGCCAGCGTGGCGGACATCAACGCTTCGCTCGACCAGTTGCAGAATCTCGCGCCGCAGGCACAGGCCGTCTCGCTGGTGACCGGCTGGTTCGGCAGCGATCTGCGCTGCGGCAACTGCACCGTGAAACCCGGCGTGGAGAACAATTTCAAGCAGACCTATCCCGAAACCTGGAGCGTCAACGGCGTTGCGCGCAGCGGCGCGCATGTGGTCAGCACCATCGACGGCCGCCCCGCCTATGGCGGCACGCCCTCGGATGCCAGCGTGGTGCAGGCCATCGCCGCGCTGCATGCGCGCGGATTGCGCGTGTTGTTCTGCCCGTTCCTGTTCATGGACGTGGCGCAGGGCAACACCCTCACCGATCCTTACACCGGCGCAAGCGGCCAGCCCGCCTATCCCTGGCGCGGCCGCATCACCTGTTCGCCCGCGCCGGGCGTTTCCGGTTCGCCGGACAAGACGAGCGCCGCGGCCACGCAAACCGCGTCGTTCTTCGGCAGCGCCAGCGCATCCGATTTCGCCGTCAGCGGCACGAACGTGTCGTGGAGCGGCGGCAGCGAATGGAGCTATCGCCGCATGGTGCTGCATTATGCGCATCTCTGCGCGGCGGCGGGTGGCGTGGATGCCTTCCTCATCGGCAGCGAATTGCGCGGGCTGACGCGCGTGCGTGACGGCGCTACGAGCTATCCCGCCGTCGCCGCGCTGAAAACCCTCGCCGCCGATGTGCGCGCCATCCTCGGCGCGGGCATGAAGATTGGCTATGTCGCCGACTGGAGCGAATACAACAACCACCAGACCGGCGACGCGCCCGGCGCGCTGCTGTTCAACCTCGATCCGCTGTGGAGCGATGCCAACATCGACTTCATCGGCATCGACAATTATCTGCCGCTCTCCGACTGGCGCGACGGCTCCGCGCATCTGGACTACGACGCCGCGGACGGCCCCACCGACATCCACGATACGGCCTATCTCACGCGCAACATTAGGGGCGGCGAGGATTACGACTGGTATTACGCCAGCGATGCCGACCGCACAGCGCAAACGCGCACGCCAATTACGGACGGCCTCGGCAAGCCCTGGGTCTTCCGGCAGAAGGATTTCTGGAACTGGTGGAGCAATCCGCATTACGACCGCGCCGACGGCAGCGAAAGCGCGAGCGCGACGGATTGGGTGCCGCAGAGCAAGCCCATCTGGTTCACCGAACTCGGCTGCCCGGCGGTGGACAAGGGCGCCAACCAGCCCAATGTCTTCGTCGATCCCAAATCGAGCGAAAGCTTCCTGCCCTATTTCTCCGCCGGCACGCGCGACGATCTCATCCAGCGCCGCTTCCTCGAAGCGCATCTGAATTTCTGGAAGGACGCTGCGAACAACCCGACCTCCACCGTTTATTCCGGCCATATGGTGGATGCGGCCAACACGCGCGTCTGGTGCTGGGATGCGCGGCCCTATCCGGCGTTTCCCGCGCTGTCGAATGTGTGGGGCGATGCGGGCAACTACACGCTGGGCCATTGGCTGAACGGCCGGCTGGGCGCGGTGCAGCTTGCCGATCTCGTGGCGGCGCTGTGCGAAGACGCGAATTTCTCCGCATACGACGTCTCCAATCTCACCGGCATCGTTACCGGCTTCGCGGTGACGGACACGATGAGCCCGCGCGATGCGATCAATCCGCTGTCGGTCGCCTATCATTTCGACGCGGTGGAAAGCGAAGGCACGGTGAAGTTCCGCATGCGCGGCCAGCCCACCGCCACGCCGCTCGGCGAAAGCGATCTGGTGCTGCCCGAGGGCGAGGCGTCGTTCGGCTTCGCGTTCAACCGCGCGCAGGAAACCGATCTGCCGCTCGCCTCGCGCATCTCCTATATCGACGCGGGCGATTGCCGGCAGGCCGTCACCGAGGCGCGCAAGCTGGTGGCGCTCACCGACCGTGTGGCGCAGTCCTCGCTGCCCATCGTGATGGACCAATCGCAGGCGCAAGCCATCGGCGCGCGGCTGTTGCAGGACGCCTGGGTCATGCGCGAAACGGCGCAATTCGCGCTGGCGCCCTCGCAGCTTGCGCTCGATCCCGCGGACGAAGTGGACCTGACCGCCGGCGGCCGCAGCCATCGTTTGCGCCTCACCGAGATCGACGATGCCGGTTCGCGCGGCGTACAGGCCGTTGCCACTGATCCGTCGATCTACGAACTGTTCGCCGGTTCGGGCCGCGCGCCGAGCATCGCCGCGCCCTCTGCGCCGGGCCGACCGCTGGTCGCGTTCCTCGATCTGCCCTTGCTGACGAGCGAACAGAAAGCATGGGCGCCCTTCGCGGCGGCCACTGCCGATCCCTGGCCCGGCGCGGTGAACATCCTGCGCAGCGCGACGGACTCGAACTATCAACTCGATACGGCGCTCGCCATCGCCGCCGATATCGGCGTCACCACCACCGATCTTTTCTCCGGCCCCGCATGGCGCTGGGACACCGTGAACAGTCTCGGCGTGAAGCTGTTCAACGGCGCGCTGGCCTCGCTGGACGACCTGTCGGTGCTCGCGGGCGGCAACGCGCTTGCCATCGAGAATGAAGACGGCGCATGGGAGATCCTGCAATTCGCAAGCGCCGCGCTCACCGCGCCGAACACCTGGATGCTCTCGCGCCTCTTGCGCGGGCAGGCGGGCACGGAAACCGCGATGCGCGATCCGGTGCTCGCGGGCGCGCGGGTCGTCGTGCTCAACGCCGCGCTGCAGCAGCTTTCATTGCCGCAGGAGCAATATGCGCTGGCGTTCCAATATCTCTGGGGCCCGAAAGGAAAGCCGGTTTCGGATTCGTCCTATCAGGGCGCGCAACTGGAATTCGAAGGCATCGGCCTGCGCCCGCTGGCGCCGTGTCAACTCGACGCTGCCTATGACGCAAGCGGCGATCTGGTTCTGACATGGATAAGGCGCGACCGCTCGCCGCTCAGCGACAGTTGGGACCAGACCGAAATCCCGATGAGCGAAAACGCCGAAACCTACGATGTCGAAATCCTCGACGGGTCCGGCGCGGTGAAACGCACTTTCAGCGCCGCCCCTTCGCCGTCATCGACCTACACGGCGGCGCAGATCGCATCGGACTTCCCCTCCGGCCTGCCGTCGCCGTTCCGCTTCACGGTCTATCAGCTTTCTTCTGTCGTCGGACGCGGAGTGGGAAAGACTGGAAGCATCTATTTCACCTGAACTTTCCTCCCCCGTTTACGGGGGAGAAAACTCTTTGGAGAAAACATGACCGACACCACACCGCGCGCCGGTGCGCCGCTGCTTGGCGCATCGCAGGCGCAAAAGCACGTCACCCACAACGAGGCGCTCTATCAGTTCGACGCGCTTCTCTGCGCGCGCTTCCTCGACCGCGATCTTTCCGCGCCGCCGTCATCGCCCGCCGATGGCGACGCCTATCTGGTGAAAGCCACCGCCACCGGCGCATGGGCGGGGCAGGACGGCAAGATCGCCTCTTGCGCCGATGGCGCATGGCGCTTCTATGCGCCGTTCGCCGGTCTCGTCGCCTATGTGGCCGACGAAACGGCGATGCTCGTCTTCGACGGATCGGCCTGGACGGATTTCGGCGCGACGATCGCGCTGCAGAACATGCCGCAGGTCGGCGTGAACACCACGGCGGATTCCACCAACAAGCTGTCGGTGAAATCCGAGGCCGCGCTGTTCGCCGCCCAGCCCGCCGCGGACAGCGGCTCCGGTGACATCCGCCTGACGGTGAGCAAAGAGGCCGCCGCGAACACCGCGTCGCTGCTGCTGAGCGACAATTTTTCCGGGCGCGCGGAAATCGGGCTTCTGGGCGACGACGATCTGACCGTCAAAGTCTCGCCCGAGGGATCGACCTTCAAATCCGCGCTCGCGATCGACAAAACCACCGGCGCGGTGAACCACGCCCAGGGCGGCAAATTCTCGGCCGGCATCAATTACGACCCCTACATTCCCGCCGCCGCCTGGACGCTGGCGCCGTTCAACACCGCCGATCACAACGACTTCGGCGTTTTCGATGCGGGCACCAGCCGCTTCACCGCCGCCAGCGACGGCTATTACCTGCTTCAGGCCAGTCTCGCGTTCAAAGCCAACGCCACCGTTCCGCCGGACATGATGGCGGTCCTGAAAAAGAACGGCGCCGCCATCGCCGAGACACAATGCGGCACAACCGGCCTGATCGACCGGGTGTCGTCGGTCGCAGTCGCCGGAATATTGAAGCTCGCGGCGGGAGACTATGTGGAGGTGGATGTCTTCTTCCACACCAACGACGGCTACCTCAACGGCGCCGCCTGTTCGTTCTTCGGCGCGCGGATCGCCTGACCGTTTCCTTCGCGCGCTTGCCGTCGCCGGTGCGGCGGCGCGCCGGTCCCGCTCACCGGCAACACAGGAGTTCAACATGCTTTCCGGTTACAAGACTTACATCGCCGGCGCGCTCACCATTCTGGGTGCGCTCGGCGGTTTCCTCACCGGCAATCTCGCGGTGGATCAGGCCGTCAATCTCGTCGTGCCCGCGATCCTCGCGATGACGGTGCGCCACGGCGTTTCGACCGCCGCCGCGTCGTAATCGCCGTCTTTTCGCTTGCAGATCGGCAACTTCCCGCCGCGTCAAGGCATACCGCTTTGACGCGGCGGTCCTTTTTGCGATGCTGGTGCCGCACCCATCGAGGCCGCCATGAACGTCAGCGAAGCGCTTGCCACGCGCAAAACCGTCCGCGCATTCAAACCCGATCCCGTGTCGCGCGAAACGATCGAGACGATCGTCACGCAGGCCGCGCGCGCGCCGTCCGGCGGCAATGTGCAGCCGTGGAAGGTGTATGCGGTGATGGGCGCGGCGCGCGATGAACTGGTGCGCATCGTGGCGGAATTCCGCAAGCAGCATCCGATGGGCACGCCGCCCGAATATCACATCTATCCGCCCGAACTCACCGAGCCTTATCGCACCCGCCGCTTCCGCGTCGGCGAGATGATGTATGCGACCATGAACATCCCGCGCGAAGACAAGGCCGCGCGCCTGAAATTCTTCGCGAAGAACTGGGAGTTCTTCGGCGCGCCGGTGGGCCTGATCTTCACCATCGACCGGCAGATGCAGCAGGGCCAATGGGCCGATCTGGGCATGTTCCTGCAGAGCATCATGCTCTTGGCGCGCGAGCACGGCCTGCACACCTGCCCGCAAGAAGCCTGGGCCATGTTCCATCCGCAGATCCGCGACTATCTGAAGGTGCCCGAGAACGAGATGATCTTCTGCGGCATGGGCATCGGCATCGCGGACGAAGCGGCGCCGGTGAACGGCCTCGTCAGCGAACGCGCGCCGCCGGCCGAATATCTTGCCATCCGCGAAACGGCGTGAGGGGGTGGGGGCGGTACCCCCATCGTTTCGCAATTCAACTACCAGCGCTGCCGCTCCCGGCGCGCGCGCCCTACAAGATGCAGCGGTGGCGGAATTTCGCGACAGCGCGGTCATGCAAATATGAGAAACCCGCACCGGATGTCTCCGGTGCGGGCTCTCGCTTGACGGCGACGGGCCTTGCGTGGAGGGGCTTGCCGCAAGACCCGGCCTCCAAGGCCGGTGCTCTGGAATGTTGTGGTAAAAGCCAGAGCGTTTGTCTGATGTGCAGATTGCCGCTTGGCGGCTGAACGAACTCTGGATGGCCTATTCATGCGCCGTTCATCGCGAAAACGATAGAAAATCCCATGTTTCGGGCGTTTTTTCTCGCGTTGCTGGCTGCGTTTGCGTTTGGCTTTTCGCCCGCTTCCGCGCAGCCCCGGCGCGCGCCCGGCGTTCAGCCGCTGGACCGCGTGTTGCCGCATGTGCGCGACCGCTATCCTGGCACCTTTTACGATGCGGACGGCCCTTTCATGGATGAAGGCGGCAATCCGCATTACCGGCTGAAATGGATGACGCCGGAAGGCCGCGTGATCTGGCTCGATACCGACGCGCGCACCGGCCGGGTGATCGGCGTGGAGCATGGCGGCAATCGCCGCTGGCGCGCGCCGCAGAACATGCCGCCGCGCGATGCGTCGCCGCCGGGTTATTACGAAGGCCGCCGCGGGCATGACAACGATGGCTATCGCGGCCGCGAGGATCGCGAGCGCGGCGGCTGGGGCGGCCCCGGACGTTGGAACGGTGGGGGGCATGGCAATTGGGGTGGCGGCCGCGGCGGCCACCGCAGACATGGACACTGACGATGCGAATACTTCTCGTTGAAGACGATTCCGATCTGCAGCGCCTTCTGAAGAAAGCGCTAGCCGATGCCGGTTATGTCGTGGACACCGCGAGCGATGGCGAGGAAGGTCATTTCCTTGGCGACACCGAACCCTATGACGTGGTGATCCTCGATCTCGGCCTGCCCAAGATGGACGGCGTGCGCGTGCTGGAGAAATGGCGCGCCGACGGCCGCAAGATGCCCGTGCTCATCCTCACCGCGCGCGACCGCTGGAGCGACAAGGTTGCCGGTTTCGATGCCGGCGCCGACGATTATCTCGCCAAGCCCTTCCACACTGAGGAATTGCTGGCGCGGGTACGCGCGCTGCTGCGCCGCGCCGCGGGACTCGCGACGTCGGAGATCGACGTCGGCCCGCTGAAGATCGACACCCGTGCCTCCCGCGTGATCGTGGACGGCAACCCGGTCAAGCTCACCAGCCTGGAATACCGGCTGCTCGCCTATCTCGCCCATCACAAGGGCAAGGTTGTCTCGCGCACCGAACTGGTCGAGCATCTTTACGATCAGGATTTCGACCGCGACTCGAATACGATCGAGGTCTTTGTGGGCCGCCTTCGCAAGAAGCTCGGCGTGAACGTCATTCAAACGGTGCGCGGCCTTGGCTATTGCCTCGACGATCCGAACGCTGACAGCGAAAATCGCGCCAAGGCTTGATTCCCTTCAAGCCCGGCTCATCGCGGCTGCGGCTGTGTGGACGATCCTGGGGCTCGTCATCGGCGGCTTCGTGCTGTCGGGCCTCTTCCGCACATCGGTCGAAAGCGATTTCGATGCGCGTCTGCGCTTCGATCTGGAAGGCATGATCGCCGCCGCCGAGCCCGGCCCCGCCGGTCAGGTGACGTTGCGGGGCCGCTTCACCGACCCCCGTTTCGAGCGCGTCTATTCCGGCTGGTACTGGCAGATCACGCCCGAAGGCAAGGACGCGGGCGAGTCGCAGATCTCGCGCTCGCTGTGGGATCACACGATCGCGCCCACAAACACGGTCACGCGCAACGGCGTGCAATGGAGCCGCGGCATCGGGCCGGAGAACCAGCATCTGCACATCGTCTCGCGGCATGTGGAGTTTCCGATCACCGATACGCCGTCCACGAAGGACACGCGCAGCTATCGCTTCCTCGTCGCCAGCGATTCCACGCAGCTCGAAGCCGAAGTGGCGCGCTTCAACACCACGCTGCTGTGGTCGTTCGCGCTGCTCGGCATCGGATTGATCGGCGGCATCTTCGTGCAGGTGCGCGTCGGCCTTGTTCCCTTGCGCCGTCTGCGCATCGCGCTCGCGCGCATTCGCGACGGCAAGGCCCGGCAGCTCGACGGCCGCTTCCCGGCGGAAATCGCGCCGCTGGCGACGGAGCTGAACGCGCTGATCGAGCACAATGCGGAAGTCGTTGCGCGCGCGCGCACCCATGTGTCGAACCTCGCGCATTTCCTGAAGACGCCGCTGACGGTGATCTCCAACGAAGCCTCCGCCCATCCGGGGCCGCTGGCCGATGCGGTGACCAAGCAGGTCGGCACCATGCGCCGCCAGGTCGATCATTATCTGGCGCGCGCCCGCGTCGCCGGCGCCGTCAGTACCATCGGCAACCGCACCGACGTCATGCCCGTGATCGCGGATCTGGCGCGCGTGCTCCGCCGCATCCATGCCGAGCGCGGCGTGGAGATCGCGATCGACGGCGCCGATGCGCTTTGCTTCCGTGGCGAGCGGCAGGATCTGGAAGAGATGGTCGGCAATCTGATGGACAATGCCTGCAAATGGGCAAAGGGCAGGGTCGCCGTTTCCGCGGCGGGGATGCCCGGCGCGATGCTGGAAATCGTGGTGGGCGACGATGGCCCCGGCCTCAGCCTGGAGGAGTTGTCCCGGATCGGGGAGCGCGGGGAGCGGCTGGACGAGAGCGTGCCCGGCACCGGCCTGGGGCTGGCGATTGTCCGCGATATCGCCCGGCTTTACGGCGGTTCGCTGAGTTTGGGCCGCAGTTCCCTGGGCGGTTTCGAGGCCCGGCTGGCGCTTCCCGCCATTATTTGAGTGTTACCGGCAAGGCCGCGTTAACAGTAAGTGATTATCGTGGCTGGGCCGGAGGTGCGGGTGGTGCCCGCTTTTCCGTGGATATCGGGACCATGGATTCGAGCAAGGCACAACAGCTTCAGGGTTTGCTGGGCGGCTTGCCGCCCTTGATGGCGGCGCGGCTGGCGAAGGCGATCGAGATCGACCGCCTGAACGACGGCCGCATGCTGCCGCACGAACTCATTCTGGACGGATTGCGCCCGGTGCTGCGCCGCGGCCAGAGCGACCGCGCACCGACGCCGCTGCGCCTGTTCTGCCGCCCGTTCGAAGACCTGCTCACGGTGATGCCGCGCAAGCAGAAGCAGAAGGGCCGCATCGAGCGCGGCGCGATCATGCCGGTGTGGAACTGGGTGTCGCAAACCCTCGTGCCCGATGCCGCATCGGCCTACGCGATTGGCGTGAAGAC
>JAFECN010000218.1 GCA_018242145.1 Pseudomonadota bacterium | reverse complement strand
TACCAGATCCGGATGGGCAATCATCGCCGCCACGATATGCTTCATCGCCGCGCCGCGCTGCAGCGGCTGGTTTGACGGGTCGGCGAATTTCGCCAGCACCCGGGCGAAGGCCGATGTGGGCAGCGCAAACGCGGGCGCCACGCAGCCGTCGATGCCATAGGGAATCTTGGCGGGGTCCATCCCCGCCAGATCGCCCAGCGCCCGGGCGATGGCGACCTGGAGCGGGTGGTCGTGCGCCTCATAGCCTTGCGTCGCCACGTCCCAATGGCGGCACACGGTGAGAAAGCCGGTGTGCTTGCCGGAGCAGTTGTTGAACACCGGCGTCGGCTTCTCGCCCTTGCGGATCATCGCTTCGTTCACCGCGTCCACGCGGCTGGGATGCGCGCCGCAGGCGAGGTCGGCTTCCGTGCAGCCGATCTTCTCCAGCCATGCCGTCACCCGTTCGGTGTGCATCGGCTCGCCGGAATGCGAGGCGCAGGCCAGCGCGATCTCTTCATCCGACAGATCAAAGGCATCGGCGGCGCCCGACTCAACGAGCGGTAACGCCTGTACCATTTTGAGCGAGGAGCGCGGGAAGCTCGCGGCCTCCACATCGCCCAACGCGAAAACCATTTCGCCTTTCGCATCGGCGATGGCTATGCAGCCGCGATGCACGCTTTCCACCCGGCCGCCGCGGGTGACTTCGACGAGAATGGGATTTGCCAACGACATCTCCGCCGGGGCTACGCTTTTGCGCCTCACCCCTTTACTGTCATGGCCCGGCTTGTCCGGGCCACCCATTTTTCTTTGCTCTTTTAGGAAATTGGGTCGCCCGCATAAAGCGGGCGATGACAACAAAAGAGGGGCAGGGTGCGCGGCTATTTCGCTGTCGGCGTGGACGGGATTTCCAAGGCGATGAACCTTGGCAATCTCATGCGCATTTCCCATGCCTTCGGGGCAAGTTTCTTCTTCAGCATCGACAGCCAGGTGAAGATGGCCGACATCAAGCTGGCCGATACCTCCGCTTCGGCGGGCCATATCCCGTTCTACAAATTCGACACCGCCGCCGATCTGCGCCTGCCGCAGGGCTGCCGCATGGTGGGCGTGGAGATCACCGAGGACGCCATCGAGCTTCCCCGCTTCACGCATCCGGCGCGGGCCGCCTATGTGTTCGGCGCAGAGCGCTACTCGCTCTCCCCCTCCACGCTCGACCGCTGCGACTTCGTGGTGAAGATCCCGATGAAGTTCTCCATCAATGTCGGCATGGCGGGCGCCATCGTGATGTATGACAGGCTGATAAGCCTTGGCGGCTATCCGCAACGCCCGGTGCGCGCGGGCGGCCCGGCGGCGGAAATCCCCCCACAGCACACCTGGGGCGCCCCCATCGTGAAGGACCGCCGCAAATAAAATCGCCTCCCCACGAGGGGGAGGCGATGCGGTTTTGGCGCTTTGAAAGCCCGGATACCTCACCTATGTATAGCGCCCGCTATTTCGAACCCTGATTCAATGACCGTTCCTGCCATCAATATCGAGCATCTGCGCAAGGCTTACCGCACCGGCACCGTCGCGGTGCAGGACCTGTCCATGCAGGTGCAGCCCGGCGATTTCTTCGGCTTTCTGGGGCCGAACGGCGCCGGCAAATCCACGACGATCCACTGCATCACCGGCATCGCCACGGTGACGAGCGGCAAGATCGAGATATTCGGCGTGGACGCGGTGAAGAACTACCGCGAGGCGCGCCGCCTGATCGGCTTGTCACCGCAGGAATTCAACGTCGATACCTTCGCCACCGTCACGCAGATCGTGGACTGGATGGGCGGCTATTTCGGCATGAACGCCGCGCAGCGCAAATCGCGCGTGGACATGCTGATCCAGCGTTTCGATCTCACGGCGCATGCCAAGAAGCAGTTCCGGGAACTTTCCGGCGGTTTGAAGCGCCGTGTGATCCTTGCGCGTGCGCTGGTGCACGATCCCAAGCTGCTCATCCTCGACGAGCCGACGGCGGGCGTGGACGTGGAGCTGCGTCTCGATCTGTGGCGCTATCTTCAGGAACTGAACGCCGAAGGAAAGACGATCCTGCTGACCTCGCATTATCTGGAAGAGATCGAGCGGCTCTGCAAAACCATCGCGGTGATCGCGGGCGGCAAGATCGTGCGGCAGGGACCGAAGGAAGATTTCTTTACCGTGCCCGGCGGGCTTGAGAAAGCCTATCTCGAAGCCACCGGCCACAAGGTCGAGCACGCCGCGGCAGGTGCAGCATGAGCGACGTGACGATTCCGCGCCACATGGGCATCAACTGGATCGGGCTTGGCACCATCATCCGCCGTGAATGGAGCCGCGTGTGGCGCGTGCCGATTCAGGCGTTTCTGGCGCCGTGGATTTCGGCGCTGATGTTCATCTTCATCTTCGGCTTCGTGGTGGGCGGCAACATCCGCCTCATCGCCGGGCATCGCTATGTGGAGTTCGTGCTGCCGGGCGTGTTGATGCTGAACGTGGTCAACGCCGCGTTCCTGCAATCCACCTCGCAGATCTATTTCCAGCGCTTCCTGCGCTATATCGAGGAAACGCTGGTCGCGCCGCTCTCCTATGTGGAGATGATCATCGGCTCGCTGACCATGACCATCGTGCGCAGCGTGGTGACGGCGCTGGGCATTCTGGCCATCGGCGTCGCGTTCCATGCCACGCACATGTACAACATCTTCGAGTTCCTGTTCTGGATTATCAGCGTCTCGATCGTGTTCGGGCTGCTCGGCATCATCATCGCGCTGTGGGCGAACAATTTCGAGCAGCTCACCATGCTGAACGTGTTCTTCATCGCGCCCTTGTCCTTCGTGGGCGGCGTGTTCAACACGGTGTCGATGCTGCCGCCCTGGCTGAAGTGGCTGGCCTACGCCAACCCGTTCTTCTACTTCATCAATGGCTTGCGCGATTCCATGATCGGCTTCGACGAGGCCCCGCCTTATCTTGGCATGAGCGTGGCGCTCGCCTTGATCGCCGTGCTCGGTCTGGTGACCTGGCGCCTGTTCAAGATCGGGTATGGCTTGCGGGAGTAACTTTCCTCCCCGGTAAAAGGGGGGGAAATCATGCGCGCTTCTTCGCGCCCGGACCCGGCCGCACCGTCACATCCCGCGCGTTCAGCGATTCCCCGCATTCGGAGCAGGTGAGCACCGATTGGAAATCGTGCCCACAGGTCTTGTGGGTGTGCAGCATCGGCGCACCGCGTCTGCCCGCATAGTGCCGGTCTCCCCAATGCACGAGGCTGATGATGACGGGATAAAGGTCCAGCCCTTTCTCCGTCAGCCGGTATTCGTAGCGCGGCGGGTTCTCCTGATAGGGCACTTTCTTCAGGATGTCTTCCTCCACCAACAGCGCCAGCCGCTCCGACAACACGCGCCGCGCGATGCCGAGACTGTTCTCGAATTCCTCGAACCGGCGCACGCGCAGAAAAGCATCGCGCAGGATGAGCAGCGTCCACCGGTCCCCCACCACCGCCAGCGAGCGGGCGAGAGAGCAGTTTTCCTTGGACAGTTCATTCCATTGCATACGCCATCTCCAACCACCCTCCCCTTGAGGGAGGGTCGGAGAGCGAAGCGATCCGGGGAGGGGCCACAGCGCGGACCCCTCCCCGAAAAATTCTGCGCGGCTCGCTTCGCTCGCTGCTCGAATTTTATCGACCCTC
>JAFECN010000217.1 GCA_018242145.1 Pseudomonadota bacterium | reverse complement strand
TCGGTGATTCCGGCGAGGCTGCGGGTCTCGTCTTCCAGTTCCGCAACACGGGCGAGCAGGCTTTCGCGCTCCGCCGTCAGGCCGGCGATCTCGGCGGCGTCCTTTTGGGCCTGGGCGCGCAGATCGGCCAGCGGCAGCGCGGCCGTTTCCAGGGCGGCCAGCGCCTGTTCCAGCCGGGCTGCGGCGTCGTCCAGCCTCGTCATCAGCGCGGTTCTCCAAGAATCCCTGCCGGACCATAGGCCGCACAGTCCGGCGCATCAACGAAACTGCGGTTCCGCCGTTGTTTTCCACGGGTCTTTGCCACCTTGACGGGTGGCTTGCCCCCTCGCTAAGGCCACATCCCAACCGGAGGTTTCCCGCCATGCCAAACCCGATGGAACAGGCCGAAGTCCGCAGGCTCGCCAACGCCATTCGCGGCCTGACGCTGGATGCCGTGGAAACCGCCAAATCCGGCCATCCGGGCCTGCCTTTGGGCATGGCGGACGCCGCCACGGTGCTGTTTTCGCAGTTCCTGAAATACGACCCGGCCGATCCCGCCTGGCCCGACCGCGACCGTTTTGTGCTGTCCGCCGGCCACGGCTCGATGCTGCTTTATTCGCTGCTCTATCTCACCGGCTATCCGGGCATGTCGCTGGACGACATCAAGACCTTCCGCAAGCTGGGCAGCCCTTGCGCCGGTCATCCCGAACACGGCCATGCGCCGGGCATCGAAACCACGACCGGCCCGCTCGGCCAGGGCATCGGCAATGCGGTGGGCATGGCGATCGCGGAAGCCCACCTGAACGCGCGCTTCGGCGACGATCTGGTCAATCACAAGACCTATGTGATCTGCAGCGACGGCGATCTGATGGAAGGCATTTCCCACGAGGCCATTGGCCTCGCCGGGCATCTGAAGCTGAGGAACCTCATCGTCCTCTACGACGACAACAACATCACCATCGACGGCGCGCGGTCGCTGTCCGACACCACCGACAACAACCGGCGCTTCGAAGCCTCGGGCTGGCAGGTGGACACCTGCGACGGCCATGACGCGGCGGATGTGTTCCGCGCGCTGACCGCGGCGCAGAAATCCGAAAAGCCGGTGATGATCAATTGCAAGACGATCATCGGCTTCGGCATGCCGACGCGCGCAGGCACGCAGAAGGCGCACAGCGATGCGCCGGGCGCCGACGAAGTGGCGGGCGCGAAGAAGGCGCTCGATCTGCCGCCGGAAGCCTTTGCGTTGGCCAACGGCGTGCTGGAGAAATGGCGTGCGATCGGCAAGCGCGGCGCGGCGGCGCGCGCGGAGTGGAACACGCGCAAAGCCTCCGCGCAGGCTTCCCCGGATTTCGACGAAGCGATGGCGGGCAACATCCCGCATGGACTTCATGCCGCGCTGGACGATTACAAGAAGAAGATCGTCGCCGAGAAACCCACCATCGCGACGCGCAAGGCGAGCGAAGGCGTTCTCGATGTCGTCAATCCGATCGTGCTCAGCACCATGGGCGGTTCGGCGGACCTGACGCCGTCCAACAACACCAAGACCAAGGACATGCTGGACTTCGAGCCGCAGACCTATGGCGGGCGCTACATCCGCTACGGCATTCGCGAGCACGGCATGTGCGCGGCGATGAACGGCCTGGCGCTGCATGGCGGCGTCATTCCCTATGGCGGCACCTTCATGGTGTTCTCCGATTACTGCCGCCCGTCGATCCGCCTCGCCGCCCTGATGCAGCAGCGCGTCATCTATGTGATGACGCATGACTCCATCGGCGTGGGCGAAGACGGGCCGACGCACCAGCCGGTCGAGCAACTGGCTGCGATGCGCGCGATGCCGGGCTTGCTGACCTTCCGCCCCTGCGATCCGGTGGAAACCGCCGAAGCGTGGGAAATCGCGCTGAACAAGAAGGACGGCCCCAGCTTCCTCGCCCTCACCCGCCAGAACGTGGCGACCGCGCGTTCGGCGTTCACCGACAAGAACCTTACCGCGCATGGTGCTTATGAGATCGCCGGGGCGGATGGCGAAGCGAAGGTGACGATCTTCGCCTCCGGCTCGGAAGTGGAGCTTGCAATGCAGGCCCGCGAATTGCTCAAGGCTGACGGAATCGGCGCGCGCGTTGTCTCCATGCCGTGCTGGCCGCTGTTCGAGAAACAGGACGCAATATATCGTGACGCCGTGATCGGCAACTCTCCGGTAAAGGTCGCCATCGAGGCGGGCGTGCGCGAGGGCTGGGACCGCTATATCGGCGCGGACGGCATTTTCATCGGCATGCACAGCTTCGGGGCGAGCGCGCCCTACAAGGACGTTTACAAGCATTTCGGCATCACCGCCGAAGCCGCTGCCCAGGCAGCGAAAAAGGCATTGAAGTAGTGAAACACAACTGGGTGGCCGGGTCGCACTTCGCTTCGCTCGTTGCCCGGCCATGACAAGGAGATAAGGAATGGCACTTCGCGTCGCGATCAACGGATTTGGCCGCATCGGCCGCCTCGTCCTGCGCGCCATCCATGAGAACAAGCGCAACGATATCGTCGTCGTCGGCATCAACGATCTGGGCCCGGTCGAAACCAACGCGCATCTGCTGCGCTACGACAGCGTGCATGGCCGCTTCCCCGGCGAGGTGAAGGTGGACGGCGATCTGATGATCCTGGACGGCCACAAGATCAAGGTGACGGCACATCGCAATCCCGCCGACCTGCCGCACAAGGAATTGAACGTCGATATCGCGCTGGAATGCACCGGCATCTTCACCTCGAAGGAGAAGGCTTCCGCGCATCTGACCGCCGGGGCCAAGCGCGTGCTGATCTCGGCCCCCGCCGACGGCGTGGACAAGACCATCGTGTTCGGCGTGAACGACAACACGCTGACGAAAGACGACATCATCGTCTCCAACGCGAGCTGCACGACGAACTGCCTGGTGCCGATGGCGAAGGTGCTGCACGACGCCTTCGGCATCGAAAAAGGCTTCATGACGACGATCCATTCCTACACCGGCGACCAGCCGACCTTGGATACGCTGCACAAGGACCTCTATCGCGGCCGCGCGGCGGCGCTCTCCATGATCCCGACCTCGACCGGCGCGGCGAAGGCCGTGGGCCTCGTGATGCCGGAACTGAAGGGCAAGCTGGACGGTGTGTCGGTGCGCGTGCCGACGCCGAACGTGTCGCTGGTCGATCTGAAGGTGGTGACGAAGAAGACCGTCACCGCCGCCGAAGTGAACGAGGCGATGAAGAAAGCGGCGTCCGGCGCGATGAAGCACATCCTCGCCATCGTGGATGCGCCGCTGGTGAGCCACGACTTCAACCACGATCCGCATTCCTGCTCGTTCATGCTGGACCAGACCAAGGTGATGGAGAGCAACCTCGTCGGCGTCATGGGCTGGTACGACAACGAATGGGGCTTCTCCAACCGCATGAGCGACACCGCCGTCGCAATGGGGAAGCTGATTTAAGGAAAAGGGATTCACGCAGAGCCGCAGAGACGCGGAGGTTCCGCGCGTCTCTCTCAGCTTCGTCATTCCCGGCCTTGTGCCGGGAACCCATGATCTCTTTGATAGACGGCGTGTATGGGTGGCCGGGACAAGCCCGGCCATGACGATTTATAAAATGGTGCAGAACCATCTCGCCTCCGCGTCTCTGCGGCTCTGCGGCTCTGCGTGAGAACATCTAACGGACGACGACCGATGGCCAACTTCAAAACGCTCGACGACCTCAACGTCAAAGGGAAGCGCGTGCTGGTGCGCGCGGACCTCAATGTGCCGATGAAGGATGGCAAGATCACCGATGCCTCGCGCATCGAGCGGCAGGCGCCAACGATCGGGGAATTGTCCGACAAGGGCGCGCGCGTGATCGTGCTGTCGCATTTCGATCGGCCGAAGGGGAAAGTCGTGCCGGAGATGTCGCTGAAGCCCATCGCGCCCGCGCTGGCGAAGGAACTGGGTAAGCCGGTGGCGTTCGCGTCCGATTGCGTGGGCGATGTCGCGAAAGACGCCGTCGCGAAACTGAAAGACGGCGACATCGTTCTTCTGGAGAACACCCGCTTCCATAAAGGCGAAGAAGCGAACGATCCGGACTTCGCCAAGCAGGTCGCGAGTCTGGGAGACATCTTCGTCAACGACGCGTTCAGCGCCGCGCATCGCGCGCATGCGACGACGACCGGCCTCGCTTATCTGCTGCCGTCCGCCGCGGGCCGTTCGATGCAGGCGGAGCTGGAGCATCTGGATAAAGCGCTCGGCAATCCATCGCGTCCGGTGATGGCGGTTGTGGGCGGCGCGAAGGTTTCCACCAAGCTCGATCTGTTGCAGAACCTCATCGGCAAGGTGGACTACCTCGTCATCGGTGGCGCGATGGCGAACACGTTCTTCGTCGCGGAAGGACGGCAGATCGGCAAATCGCTCGCCGAGCGGGACATGGTCGATACGGCGCTCGCCATCGTGCACAAGGCGACAGAAACCGGCTGCGTGCTGATCCTGCCGACCGATGTGGTGGCGGCGAAGGAGTTCAAGGCGCATGCCGAACATCGCACCGTCGAGATCGGCCATGTGCATGCCGACGAGATGATCCTCGATGTCGGCCCCAAATCCATCGAAGAGTTCAAGAACCGCCTGAAGGTGACGCGCACCGTGGTCTGGAACGGCCCGTTCGGCGCCTTCGAGACCGTGCCCTTCGACAAGGCGACAGTGGCCGCGGCCAAAGCCGTGGCGGAAGAGACCAAAGCCGGAACCCTGATCAGCGTGGCGGGCGGCGGCGACACGGTGGCGGCGCTCAACCACGCCGGGGTTTCGGCCGATTTCACCTATATTTCCACGGCCGGCGGGGCGTTTCTGGAGTGGCTTGAAGGCAAGACCCTGCCGGGGGTAGAAGCCCTCGCGCACAGCAAGGGTTAGGGCACGTCAGGCGGTGAACCGCCGGCGGATGGCCCCAGCCTCAACCACGGGGCCTTTCCGCATGACACTGAACAATCTCAGCGACCTGAACGCCATCGCCCGCAAGATGACGGCGAAGGGCAAGGGCATTCTTGCCGCCGACGAATCCACTGGCACCATCCAGAAGCGTTTCGACAAGATCGGCGTTCCGAACACCGAGGAGAACCGCCGCGATTATCGCGAGATGATGTTCCGCGCCAAGGACGGCATGAAGCATATCTCCGGCGTGATCCTGTTCGACGAGACGATCCGCCAGAAGGCGAAAGACGGCACGCCGCTGGTGAAGCTGATCGAAGAGGCCGGCGCGGTTCCGGGCATCAAGGTGGACAAGGGCACCAAGCCGCTGGCGCTGGAGCCGGGCCAGACGGTGACGGAAGGCCTCGACGGATTGCGCGAGCGCTTCGTGGAATATCACAAGCTCGGCGCGCGCTTCGCCAAATGGCGCGCGACCTACGATCCGACCAAGCCGTCCCACAACGCGATCAATGCCAATGCGCAGGCGCTGGCGCGCTATGCGGCGCTGGCGCAGGAGAACGGTATCGTTCCGATCGTCGAGCCGGAAGTGCTGATGGACTACGACAACGATATCGACGCCTGCGAGCGCATCACCGAATGGGTGCTGAAGGAAACCTTCCAGCAGCTCTACTTCGCGAAAGTCGCGCTGGAAGGCATGGTGCTGAAGCCGAACATGGTGATCAGCGGCATGAAGGCTTCCAAGCGCGCGGGCGTGGAAGAAGTCGCCGAGCGCACCGTGAAGGTGCTGAAAGCTTGCGTGCCGTCGGCGGTGCCGGGCATCGCGTTCCTGTCGGGCGGCCAGTCCGATGAGGAAGCCACCGCGCATCTGAACGCCATGCATGCGTTCGATCCGAACCTGCCGTGGTCGCTCACCTTCTCCTATGGCCGCGCCTTGCAGGCCGCGCCGCAGAAGGCGTGGAGCGGTAAGGCCGAGAATGTGCCAGCCGCGCAGGCTGCCTTCGCACACCGCGCGAAAATGAACGGCCTTGCCTCCACGGGCCAGTGGAAGAAGGACCTCGAAAAGGCAGCGTGATCCGTTTCCTCCTCGCCCTTCGACAAGCTCAGGGTGAGGAGGAAACAACTTCCTCATGCTCAACCCAACTCCTCATGCTGAGCTTGTCGAAGCATGAGCGGCTCAAATCCGAGAATGCATGAGCACCTGCCGCCTTTATCTCATCACGCCGCCGACATTCGAGCCGCGCGCTTTTGCCGAAGAGTTGAGGCGCGCGCTCGATGGCGGCGACGTGGCCTGCCTGCAATTGCGGATGAAGGACATCGGCGACGGCGAGATCATGCGCGCCGCCGAGATTCTCATGCCCATCGCGCAGAAACGCGACGTGGCCTTCATCATGAACGACCGGCCGGACCTCGCACATATGCTGCGCGCCGACGGCGTACATATCGGGCAGGACGATGTGCCCTATGCCGAAGCGCGGGAGATCGTGGGCAAGAATGCCATCGTCGGCGTGACTTGCCACAACAGCCGCGATCTGGCGTTCGAGGCCGGTGAAGCGGGCGCGGATTATGTCGCCTTCGGCGCGTTCTTTCCCACGCAGACCAAGGAGCCCAAAACCAAGGCCGATGTCGAATTGCTGCATTGGTGGGCGCAAAGCATGACAGTCCCCGTCGTCGCCATCGGCGGCATCACCGTGGACAACGCCAAGCCGCTGGTGGACGCGGGCGCGGATTTCCTCGCGGCTTCGGCCGGCGTGTGGAATTACAAAAACGGCCCGCAGGCCGCCGTTAACGCCTTCAATTCGTTATTCTAATCGGCGGGTTGCACCTCTGCGCCCAGCCCCGCTATAACCCGCGCGCTCTTTGACCTCGACCCACACAGGACCGTGGCCCGCGAAAGCGGGTCCAGACAGCTTCCATGGCAAAAATTTCCGGTAACGACATCAAGCCCGGCACGATGATCGACTACGAGGGCGGCCTGTGGATGGCGGTCAAGACGCAGAAGGTGAAACCCGGCAAGGGCGGCGCCTACAACCAGGTCGAACTCAAGAACGTCACCGTCGGCACCAAGCTGAACCAGCGCTTCCGCTCCGACGAGACGGTCGAGGAAATCTATCTCGAAAAGAAGGACTTCCAGTTCCTGTTCGCGAATGGCGACATGCTCACCTTCATGGACATGGACACCTACGACCAGATCGAACTCTCCATGGACTTCGTGGGCGAGGATCAGGCGCGCTTCCTGCAGGACGGGATGAAGACTCTCGTGCAGATGTATGACGGCAAAGCCATCGGCATCGCGCTGCCGCAGAACGTGGTGCTGGAAGTGACCGAAGCCGATCCGGTGCTGCGCGGCGGCACGGCGGCGCCGTCCTACAAGGGCGCGACGCTCGCCAACGGCATGAAGATCCAGGTGCCGCCCTTCATCGAAGCGGGCGAGAAGATCGTGGTTCAGACCGAAGACGGCACCTATCTGCGCCGCGCGGACAAAGAATAATGCCGTATCTGTCGCCCGCCCTGAACGTGATGACCGCCGCCGCGCGCAAGGCGGGGCGCAGGCTTATCC
>JAFECN010000216.1 GCA_018242145.1 Pseudomonadota bacterium | reverse complement strand
GAGAACGCGATGCGGTTGGCGGGATTCATCGGCAGGCGATCGCCGGGGCGCACATGGATCAGGCCAGCGGCATCAGCAGCCGGACTGTTCGACGACAGATTTTCGGCGCTACGAAACGACGCTTCCAGATAGGAATAGCTGAGATTCGCCGTCCACCGGCCGCTGCGATAGCCCAACCGCACATCCGCGCCCCGGCGGCGTGTCGTGCCCGCGTTTTGAAAGAAGCCGAAGCCGTTGATGTCTGTCGCCAGCAGAAGAATGTCGCGCGCGACATTGGTGTTGTAGGCGCTGACGCTCCCGTCGAATATGCCGGGCAGCATCACGGCACGCCAGTGCGCCCGGAAGCCCGCTTCGATAGTGCGCGACACCACCTGCTTCAGGGGCGGATCGGAGACCAGAAACGCATCCAGCAGGCAGGGCGAATTCGGATCGGCGCAGGAAAGCTCGCCCGCCGTGGGCGCGCGGTTCGATTCCGAATAGCCGCCATATGCCGTGACGTTGCCCACGAGTTTCCACGTCAATCCCACGCCCGGATTGAAACGGGTGAAAGCGTGCGCGCCGGTCAGCGCCGTGCCGCGCCGGTCTTGCAGGCGGATGCGCGCGATGTTCAGCCGCCCGCTCACGGTGAGCGACAAGGCGGGCGTCAGGTCGAACACGTCCACGGCATAGAGGCCGATATAGGTGTTGCGCGCGGTCACATCCACCGGCGCTTCGATGGGCGGCTGCGCGGTGGGGCTTTGCGATTGGTCGATGATGATGCCGGAATTGGCGACGCGCAAACTATCGAGCAGCGTTCCAAGCTCGCCTTTCGCATTGTAATCGGTAACGCCGCGATCGACGGACGCTCCGGCGGCCAGATTGTTCGCATGGCCCGCAAGGGCGGTGGTCCAACCGATCTGCAGCGCCGCGCCGAGGGTGTTCGCATCGGTCTGCGTGAAATCGGTTTCGCCCGGCGTGGCGCCGGGCGGCAGCACCGACGCCGGAACGGGACGGCCGGATGTGTCGTAAAGCGCATCGCCGGGGAACGCATCGTCGCCCTCCAGGCAAAGCTGCGCGGCATCGTTATCGCAATAATCGACATCGGTGGTGTTGCCGTCGATCAGGTGCTGCCGGAAGTGGCGATAATAAGCGTTGAAACTCAGCGTGAGCGTGTCCGCCGCGCGATACGCGCCGTGGAATTGCGCAAGCGCCATCTCGTTGCGCATGGCTTGCGGATAGGTGAACACCGCGCGGCGGTTTCGCGCCAGCATCTCCACGGGCGTCGGCCCCACCGCGTCGATATCGTTCTTCGCTCCGGACAGCGAAAGATGCAGCGTCCAGGGGCCGCTTTCATAAGCGAGATCGCCATAGGCTTGCCGCAGGTGCGTGGGCGAATGGTCGCGAAAGCCGTCATCGTGCACGCCACCGATGCCGAGATAAAAGCCGAGCTTACCGTCTCGCCCGCCGATTTCCGCGCTGCCGGTGACGTTGCCGAAGGAGCCGCCGGAAAGCTGCGCATCCGCGCCCTGAAATGTAAGGCCGCTCTTCATCGCCAGCGTGACCGCGCCCGCCAGCGTGTTCAGGCCGAACACCGGATTGTTGCTCTGGAGAGTGAACGTATCGACGGCGAATTGCGGCACCAGATCCCAGTTCACGTTGTCGCCGAAGGATTCGTTCAGGCGGACGCCGTCCTGATAGACCGCCAACCCTTCCGCGACGCCCGAAATCGGCGAAGCCTCGAAGCCGCGATAGACGAAATCCGGCTGGAAGGGGCTGCCCTGCTCATCGTTCAGGCTCACGCTGGAAAGCTGGCTCGCCACCGCCGCGGGCAGGCCATCGTTTTGCCGCGCGCGCGAGAGATCGGAAATGGAAAGCGTCTGGATCTCGCCGGGAATCTTGTCCGGCGCGACGCCGCCGCCGGCAAGCGGTGCGTTGGCGACCACCAACACCGTCTCGATGCCGTCCGCTTGCGCGGGCGCAGCCATCTGCATGACCGCGGCGCACGCCAAGACCCCGACACGCCAGCGAATGGTTATGCCCTCCTCGGCCGTCAATTCCCGGGATTGGCGTTCGGCGGGCCGCCGCCGGATTTCTCGCCGTTGGGCGGCATCGGCTCGGTGAACTTCCACGGCGTGGTGGTGTCGATTTTTCCGGCGGGCACCTGCTCGATGTCCGGCGATTGCGGATTTGCGGATGTCGTGGCGCCGAATGTCGCGGGCGGCTTCTCGCTGATGCTTCGCACATAGGCGACAAGCTCCCAGATCGTGCGATCGGGCAGCATCGCGCCGAAGGCCGGCATGCCCGCGCCGCGGCCCTGCGCGATGTCAAGATAGATGTTGGCGTCGCTGGAGCGATAGAGCCAGGCCGCGTCGCTGAGCGCCGGGCCCATGCCGCCGCCCGCATGCGCCATGTGGCAGCCGGAGCAGTTGAAGGTGTCGAAATCCTTGGCGCCGCGCGCCACCGCATCGGGATCGTGCGCCAGCGGATTCTTCATGTCCGGGTTGAGCCCCGCGGGCGATCCGCCGGGATAGATTCCGGTCACGGGCACGCGCAGCAACTGGCCCGCGGGAACCATGCCGCTATAGCTGTTCGCGACACGCGCATCGGCTTGCGGCGCCGCTCCCGGCATGAGGATGAAGGACAGCGCGGCGGCGACGACAATGACGATGGCCGCCGCGATCCCCACGATGGTCCAGCGGAAACTATCCATCGGTGTCTCCTTTCAACGCCACAAGAGGAACGCCATAGGCGCGCAGAATGTTTCGGATCGCAGGCTGCTCCCGCGCGATGACCGCGTTGAGCCGGTCGCGCAGCACCCCATCGCCTTTGCGCACGCCCATCGCGATGGCAAAGCGGAAGCGCAGCGGCGCGAAACGCCGCGTGCCCGTCATCGGCGTGACCTGCAGCGGCACCGGCGCGTTCTTCGCGAAATAGCCGCCGAGCGGGCCCCACACCGCGGCGATATCCACGTCCTTCTTCTCCACGGCTTCGATCAGGCGCGCGGGCGGATTGGCCTTCGCGAAATCGCCATAGATCATGTAGCCGTGAACGTTATCGACGATGCCTTCCTGGCCCAGCGCCATCGTCGGCGGCGTAGGATCGTCGCCGATCAGATGCACGCCGATCCTGAGCGTGCGCAGGCGCGGATCGGCCAGCGAGGTGACGGCGAGCCGATCCTTCCTGCGCGAAACGAAGACATAGGTGGACGCATAGTAAGGCTGCGTCGTCAGAACGTCGCCGTCTTCGGCGGACACGCCCATCATCACGTCGCATTTGTGGGCATCCAGCGTGTGAGCGATGAAGCGGTCGTTCTGCAGCGCCCAGGTATATTCCACCCGGTCGCCCAGATCGCGCGCGACGAGATCGGCGATCCTGTTCTCGAAGCCCTGCCCCGCCTTGTTGGAGAACGGCAGATTGTTCGGCTCCGAACACACCCGCAACGTCCCCGCCTGCGCGGTTAGCGGCATGCAAAGAAGCGCCGCTGCAACGATAGCAAGGACAACCGAGCGCTTATCACCTCCCCCTTGTGGGGAGGTCGAAAAAGCGAAGCTTTTTCGGGTGGGGGGCACGCCCGCTGCACTGTGCCCCCCACCCGGAAAATCCTTCGCTGCGCTCGGATTTGCCGACCTCCCCACAAGGGGGAGGTGATGGAAGCTAGTGCCCATTGCCCGATCCCTTCGGCAGCGCGAAGACCATCAGGGTCGAGCCGCCGCTGGTGACGGACGGCAGATCGCCCACCGCGCCGGTGTAACCCAGCGCGCCGTTGCGCACGCGCGGATCGATCGCAGCGTTGGCGATGGCGCCCGCCCAGCCGCCGACGCCGGACAGCATCGCGATATACTGACGGCCGTCCTTGCCCTGATAGGTGACGGGCTGGCCGATGAAGCCGCTGGGCGCGCGGAACTGGTAGAGCAGCTTGCCGTTGCGCGCGTCGATCACCTTGAACCAGCGATCCATCGTGCCATAGACCACGATGTTTCCGGCCGTCGCCATCGCGCCCGACCACACGGGGAATTTTTCGTGGATGGCCCAGACCTTCTTGCGCTTGGTCAGATCCCAGGCCGCAAGCTCGCCGCGGTAATGGCCCGGCCCCGCATACATATCGACCGTCGCGCCGACATAGGGCGTGCCGGCGATATAGCCGACCTCGGCCGTCTTGTAGTCCATGCACAGATGCTGATGCGGAATGTAGAGCAGCTTCGTCACCGGTGAATAGGCGACCGGCTGCCAGTCCTTCGCACCGGGCGATGCCGGGCAGATGCCGGAGATGTTCTTTCCCAGCACCGGCTTCAGCGCATCGTTCATCACCGGCCGGCCGGTCTTGATGTCGAAATACTTCATCGACGTCTGCGTGTCGTATTTGTCGGCGGAATAGATCTGGCCCGTCTGCCGGTCGATCACGAACATGAACCCGTCGCGGCCGGGATGGACGAGCACATGCGTCATCTTCCCTTTGATGGGCAGGTCGATCAGCAGATTTTCGTTGATCTCGTCATAGTCGTAGAGGTCGTGCGGATTGAGCTGGTCCGCCCAGATCGCCTCGCCCGTATCGGCATCGCGCGCGAAAATGGTCGTCGTCCATTTGTTGTCGCCTTCGCGCTGGTTGGAATTCCACGGGCCGGGATTGCCGCTGCCGTAGAAGATGAGATTGGTCTTGGGGTCGTAGCTGATCCAGCCCCACACCGGCCCGCCGCCCACCTGCCAGCGCCCCGGCGGCCATGTCTTCACGCCGAGATCCTTGCCTTTGGCGCTCGCATAGTAGGGATGGAATTTCGGCCCGATCAGCACGTCCTTGTCGGGGCCGACGCTGTAGCCGCGCCAGACGATCTTGCCGGTGTTTTCGTCCAGCGCCGTCACCCAGCCGCGAACGCCCATCTCGCCGCCGGAATTGCCGACAAAGACTTTTCCCTCCGCCACCAGCGGCGCCATCGTCATCGTCTGGCCTTTGGTGATCTCGCCAAGCTTGGTCACCCACACTTCCTTGCCGGTCTTGGCGTTTACCGCGATGGTGTGGTTGTCGAGCGTGTTGAAGAAGATCTTGCCGTTGTCATAGGCCTCGCCGCGATTGACGACGTCGCAGCAGGCCACGCCCTGCGACGAGGGGTCCACACGCGGGCTGTATTTCCACTTCATCTCGCCGGTCGTCGCATCCAGCGCGAACAATTCGTTGGGATAGGCGCCCACGACATACATCGTGTCGCCGACGACGATCGGCGCCGCTTCCTGGCCGTGGTCGGAGCCGACCGAGAACGTCCAGGCGACCTGAAGCCGGTTCGCATTACCCGCGTTGATCTGCTTGAGAGAGGAGAAGCGCGTGTTGGCGAAGTTCTTCGCCGGCATCACCCACTGCCTGTCATCCTGCGTCAGGGACTGCAGATCGTCCGCGGCTGCCGCGGACATCCAGAGCGCCGCAGCCGCGGCGGCAACGAGGGTCCATGCCCGATAGCGAATGTTCATGTCGTCACCTGTGAGGAGTGCTTGTGCGTGTCGGAAATCCAGAGCGCGAAGAGCCAGGTCGCGGTGCCGAAAAACACCAGATTGGCGGGCACCCACATCAGAAGGCCCGCGATCTGCTGGTCCTCCAGCGGCGTGATGCCGAAGGCGGGCGCGTTCTCCCCCGGCATGACGCAGATCGCGCGCGGCGCGAACAGCATGATCACGCCAGGAAGGTCGGTGACGACAGCCGCCGTCATCACGAACAGGGCGCGCGCGCCGTAAGAGAGCCACGCCTGCCCGCGCGAAGAGAGCGCAACGCTCCAGAACAGGAGCGCGGCGAACAGGATGCTGGCGTGCTCCAGCAGGATCGTCGCTTCGTTTCGCGCCGCCCATTGGAACGCGGTGGGCCAGTGCCAGAAGAGGAATATGCCGACAAACCCAACCCATGCCGTCACCGGCTGGGTCAATTTCCGAACGGCCGCGAAGCGCTGCAGGCTTTCGAACGCGCGGCTGGCGGCCAGCAGCGGCGCGGCAACGGCAATCAGCAGCAGATGTTGCGCCATATGGGCGGAAAAGAGCTGCGCCGCAACACCGGACAGCGGCGGCAATATGGCAACCGCCACCGCCGCCACGCCTGCCGCAAAGGAGAGCTTGCGGATCATGGCGTGCATAGCGGCACCATCAGCGATCCAATCGTGTTGAAGATGATCGCGCCCAAAAACCACAGGCTCGACATGATTCCCCACAGCGCCATGAAGCGCACGCGACCTTCGCCGACATGCAGCGCGTGACGCGCGCCGCCTTCTTTCTCTTCCCGCGTCGTGCGCCACGCCCACAGCGAGACAGCACCGCCCGCCAGCGCCGCCACAATCGCCACAACGTCGAAGACGACGAAGGCCGCGTGGAGCGTTTGCGGCATTTGCGTGACGGTGGGGTGATCGCTGGCGTAACAGGTCTGCGCCGACACCCAATAGCCGAGCATGAGCTGTCCGGCCCAGAAGACCGGCGCCGCGCAACAGCCGAACATCAGCGTCCAGAAGCTCACCTTGTCGCGGAGCGGGGCCGGATGGGATGTGGCAACGGCAGCGTTCATGTCCGCAACCCCAGATAAGGCGTGACGTAGAAAGTGAAGAACACCGCGATCCACACCGCGTCCACGAAATGCCAGTAGAGTGCGCCGATATGGATGTGCGCGTAGCGGACGCGATTGAAATAGCCCATCGCCGACCAGGCGAAGAGCGCCCACAGCAGGATCACCCCCACCACGACATGCGCCATGTGGAAGCCGGTCACGACGAAATAGAGCGAACTGTAGGACGACGAGGCCAGCGCGAAGGGCTTGGCGGCCCATTCGAAATACTGAACGACCAGAAAGATCATGCCCAGAACGGCGGCGATGCCGAGGCCCCACACCAGATGGCGCTTGTCGTTCTTCTCGATGTTGAACTGCGCCCACGCCACCGCCCCGCTCGACAGCAGAAGGACGATCGTGTTGGGCACCGCGAGCTTCAGATCGGGCAGCCCGCCTTCGGGAAAGGTGTGCGGCGCATGCGGCTGCACGGCGATGTAGTAGTAGGAGAACAGCAGATAGGCGAACAGCGCCGCTTCGGTGAAGACGACGAAGATCATCGCCCACCAGCCGCTCGCGCGGGTGTCGATGGCGCCGACGGGCAACGCGGTTTCGATGGGAAGACGGTCAGCCATGGATCGCAGGCTCCGCGGTTTCGCCCAGCTTCCGCTCCGGCCACAACCAGCCGATGATGTCGATGCCCACGACCAGCGCGCCGAGCGCTGCCAGCCACCATGCATGGAAAGCCAGCCCGGCGAAGAACGCGGTCACGGCCAGCGCGAGGATCACCGGCGCATAGGAATCGTGCGGCATGCGCAGGATGATGTCCGGCGTCGCATCCAGCGAGGATGTGCCGATGGCCTCGCGGTCGTGATCGAGAACAAGCCCGGCATCGACATGGCTGCCCTCGCCTTCATGCTGCTGCAAACGGTCTTCCCACAGCGGATGGCGGCTGGCGACCGTGGGGATGACGACGAAGTTGTAAGGCGGCGGCGGCGATGTGGTGGCCCATTCCAGCGTCGGCGCGTCCCACGGATTGTCGCCCGCCACCGCGCCGCGGCGATAGCTCTTCCACACATTGATCAGGAACAGCAGCACGCCGACAGCGAACACATAGGAGCCGATGGTGGTGATGAGGTTCAGCCAGTCCCATCCCATGCCGTCGGCATAGGTATAGACGCGGCGCGGCATGCCGAGCAGGCCGGAAATGTGCATCGGGAAGAAGCCGAGATTGAAGCCGATGAACATCGTCCAGAAATTCCAGCGGCCGAGGCGCTCGTCCATCAGCCGCCCGGTGAATTTCGGGAACCAGAAATAGGTCGCGCCCACCACCGGGAAGACGTTGATGCCGATGAGCACATAGTGCAGATGCGCGACGACGAAATAGGTGTCGGTCAACTGCCAGTCCACCGGCACCGATCCGGTCATCACGCCGGACACGCCGCCGATGGTGAACAGCACGATGAAGCTGGTGAAGAACATGAAGGCGGTGGTGAACACCGGCCGCCCCGTCCAGATCGTCGCGATCCAGGCGAAGATCGCGACCGCGCTCGGCACCGTGATGATGATGGAGGCGGCGCTGAAGAACGACAGCGATATGGTGGGCAGTCCGGTCGCGAACATGTGGTGCACCCACACGCCGAAGCCCAGCACCATCGTCGCCACGGTGGCGAGCGCGACCACGGTATAGCCCACCAGCGGGCGGCGGCAGAACACCGGCAGCCCGTCCGACACCATGCCCATCGCCGGAAGCACGATGGCGTAAACCCACGGATGCCCGAACATCCAGAACAGGTGCTGCCACAGCAGCGCGGAGCCGCCCGTGGGCACATCGAAGAAATGCGTGCCGAGATTGCGGTCCATCCACAACAGAAAGAAGGCGAGGCTCACCGCCGGAATGGCGAAGATGTTGGCGGCGGACGCCGTCAGCGTTCCCCAGATCAGGATCGGCACGCGATTGATGGACATGCCCGGCGCGCGCATGCGCAGGAACGTCACGATGAAATTGATGGCGCCGACGGTGGTGGAAATGCCCAGAAGGATCATGCCCAGCGCATAGAAGTCGATGTTCGGCCCGGCGTTGTAGGGGCGCGCCGCCAGCGGCACATAGTTGAACCAGCCGTCATTCGGCCCGAAGCCGAAGGCGAAGGCGGCATAAAGAAAGATTCCGGCGCAAAGGTAGATCCAGTAAGACAGCGCGTTCAGCCGCGGCAGTGCCATGTCGCGCGCGCCCAGCAGCAGCGGCCACAGATAGTTCGAGAATCCCGACAGGATCGGCCCCGCATAGAGGAAGATCATCGTCATGCCATGCGTGGAGAAGAGCTGGTCGTATTGCTCGGGCGTCAGAACATGCTCGCCCGGCCAGGCAAGCTGCCAGCGCATCACCGCCGCCTCCACCCCGCCCGCGATCAGGAAGCCGAACGCGGTGATGATGTAGCGGATGCCGATTTCCTTGTGATCGACCGTCGAGAGGAAGCCCGCCAGGCCCGGCTTCGTCTCCCACAATCTCTTGAACTTGTCCGCGAGCGCCTGGTTCTCATCGGTGGAGACGGTGGGAACGCGCTCATAATCGGTGATCGTCATCGCGCCCCTCAGTTCAACGTCTCGAGATAGGAGATGATGCTGGCGCGCTCGTTCGCGGACAGCTCGGGCTTCTGCATCAGCGCGCCGGGCTTGATGCCCTGCGGATCGGAAATCCAGCGCTCCAGATCCGCCGGATCGTTCGGCAATATTCCCGCCGCGATCGTGTGGCGCTGCATCAGATGGCTGAGGTCGGGGCCCACCATGCCCGCCGCGTCGGTGCCGCGGATCGCGTGGCAGGCGCCGCAATGCGCGGTGAAATTCGCCAGCCCCGCCCATTGCCCGCCAGTGGCGGGGTGCGCCGGGGATTGAAGCTGATGGGCGCGCCAGGCCGCGAAGTCGCCCGGGCTCTCGGCGATCAGCAGCATGCCCATTTTCGCGTGCTGCACGCCGCAATATTCGGTGCATTGGCCGCGATAGATGCCGGGTTTGTGCGCTTCGAGCCAGGTTTCGTTCGTCTGGCCGGGAATGGCGTCCGTCTTGCCGCCCAGTTGCGGAATCCAGAACGAGTGGATCACGTCCGCGCCGACGAGCTTGAACCGCACCGGCTCGCCCACCGGAATATGAATCTCATTGGCCGTGGTGAATATCTGCGCCGGATCGCGGCTGAGATAGCGCACCTGCCACCACCATTGATGGCCGGTCACTTCGATGGTGAGCGCGGGCCTGGTAGGCGGAGACGTTACTCGCGCCAGCACCGCCATGGTCCAGACGACCATGAAGAGCAACACCAGCGAAGAGATGCCGACACCGATCCAGATCCAGTTCAGCCCGCTCGCCTTCTCCTCGACCGGCAGTCTGCGTCCCGCCGGTTGCACCGAAAGGCCGGGACGGCGCCAGATGCCGCCAGCCACCAGAATGGCGATGATGACGATGACGGCGATGGAAATGATCGTGACACCCCAGGTCAGCGGCAAAACGGAATCGCCCTGAACACCGGCACTGGTGAGATAATTCAGCGGCGCGGCCGCGAAAGCGCGCGACACCGGCGAGAAGACAACGCAAAGGCAGGCCCAGCCGACAGCCTTCGGACCTGCTGCAATGGCGAATGGCTTCCTCACCGTTCCCCCTCCCGGGAATCTGCAGGGCGCCCGCAGATGGGAGGTAACGCGCAACCGGGGGTTCGGCTCCGCCGGGAAGCACCGGGACATTATATCGTTCTGCGATATAATGTCCCGGCAAACCTGTTACTTGCTCAGCTTCTTGTAGAGCGGCTCCGCCATGTTGAGATGGTCCTGCACCTTCGGCGCCGTATCGGCGGCGAAGCGCTTCACGGCCGGATTGTCGCCGTCCTTGGCATATCCCTTCATCAGCGACAGCGCTTCCTTGTGCGCGTCCACCTGCTGGCTCATGTAACGGGCATCGAAATCCGCGGCGGAGGCGCCGCGCAGATTGTCGATAAGGCCCTGCCGGCGGTTGTCGAGATGCGCTGGCGCGGCGGGCGCGTTCTTCATGCCCGCGAGAATGGATTTGAGCTTGGCCGTGGTTTCGGTGTGCGCCTGCACCATCTTCTCGGCAAAGGCCTTCACCTCCGGATTGCTGGAGCGCTGCTCGGCGATCTTGCCGGCCTCGACCTCATACATGTCGCTGATGGCGGCGGCGGTCACGAAGCCTTGCAGGCTGCTCGTCATCGCCGCGGACATGGTTCCCACGGCATGGCTGGTGGCGTCCTCCACATTGCTCATCGTCTCGCTGTTCGTTCCCGGCGCGGGACTCTTGTGCCCGGGCTGATCCGGCGGGGCAGCAAACGCAGCGGTGCTGGCAAATAAGGCGGCTGTCGAAAGAAGCAAAATATGTTTCATGGCGATCTCCACATTCATCGTGCGGTAACGCGGGGGTTATGTGCCAGTTCCGGATTTTCTCCCGGTTCCCTGGTCGCTGCTCTTCAGCGCATCGCGCAGCGATGCAACATCGGACGCCGACACCGGCTCCGCGCGGTTGCCCCAGCTATTGCGGATATAGGTGGCGACATCCGCGAGTTCCTTGTCGCTCAACACCGGGAACGCGGGCATCGAAAATCCGCTGCCGCCCTGCTTCGTGCCCGCGGACGAAGCGCCTTGCAGGATGATCCGCAGAAGAGTGCGCGGATCGCGCGATTGCACGAGCGTGTTTTTCGCCAGCGCCGGATAGTCCCGAACATGCGCGCGGCTGTGGCACACCGAGCACCGCGTAACGAAAATGGCTTCTCCGTCCTGCATCTGGCGCGCGGCCGGCGCATGCGGCGCGCGCGCGGCGGAGGGCGGCAGCGATTTCAGATAGGCGGCGATCGCCAGCAGGTCGGAATCGGTCATCCTGCTGGTGGACCGCTCGACCACCTGCCGCATCGAGCCTGCCGACCAAGCGTGCCGGTTGCGGCCGGTCTTGAGAAATTGAACGATCTCCTGCGCGGACCATCCGCCCAGTCCGTCCGGCTTTGCAGGCGTGAGGTTGGGCGCGAACCAGCCGTCCACGAAATTGCCTTGCAGATTGTCCCCCGCCTTGTCGGCGAACAGGATGTTCTTGGGCGAGTGACACGCGCCGCAATGGCCGACACCGGTCACCAGTTCCGCGCCGCGATTCCACCGCGCGGATTTTTTGGGGTTGGCCCGGAACGGCGTTGAATCGAGAAACAGCGCGTTCCACCCCGCCATGCCCGCCCGGATATTCGCCGGAAAGATGAGCCGGTTGCGCGGCGGGCGATAGGACACCGGCTTCACCGTCCGCAGATAGGCGAAGATCGCATCGGTGTCCGCGCGATTGAGCTTGGCGAAATAGGCATAGGGGAAAGCCGGATAGAGATGCCGCCCGTCCGCCGCGATGCCTTCATGCATCGCGCGATAGAACTGATCGACCGTCCATGTTCCGATGCCGGTCCGCTTATCCGGCGTGATGTTCGAGGAATAGACGGTGCCGGGCGCCGCGTGCAGCGGATAGCCGCCGGCGAATTCCGCGCTGCCCGGTCCCGGGCGCGTGTGGCAGATCACGCAATCGCCCACCGTCGCCAGATAACGCCCGCGCGCGACCTGCTGCGTTTCCGCGGCCCGCGCCGGAGAAAGCAGCAACGCGATGCAGATCGCGGTGAGAACGGGATGCAGAAGCCGCCGACCCATGTAACGGACAATGGCTGCTCGCCGCGATTGTTCCGGCACGCGCGGGCAGCGCCGCGGTTGTGGCTATTTGCCGTCCGGCGTCACGAACCGATCCCGCACGCCTCCCGGATTGCGGACGGCAAACCGTCGGCTGCGCTGGGGGACGACGGCGCCCAGCCGGTTGCTTGCCGGAACCTGGCATTCGAGAGGCGTATCGATCGCGTCAGCACGGGGCCGACGATGCCCATGAAGGCTGCCGTCCGCTCCGGCAGAAAATGCGGCGAACGGACGTGAAGCGTATCGGCGATCACGTCGAAGAACGCCTTGCGGCGCATCGGTTAGTTGTCCGCGACATTATAGACGCCCGTCGGCGCCGAGAGCGCGGCGACCACTGCCGTGGCGGCGTCATCATGCGACAATGACGAGAGATAGCTGGACGGCTTGCCGGGCAGCGGCACCCAATGCCACGACACGGACTTCGCCATCAGCAGCGTCTGACTGGCGTCCGGGCCGTAAAGACCGGCAAACCTGAGCGCGATCCCGTGCCCGCCCCTGTGCGTGAAGCCCGCCACCGCAGCCTCCGCGTCAGGAACGGTGATGCAATTGGCGGCGGGCGCCAGCGGAACCTGCTCATCGACCCAGGCATCGCCCATCGCGGGATAGGCAAGTCCGAACGATTCCTGAATAACAATCCGGACCCCCGCATCCGAAGCCACTTCGGACACGTTTCGCGCGCCTTCGCTGCGAATGCGATCGTTCTCGCGCCAGCCGGAGCGGAATATCATCGCCGTCATCGCCGTCGGGATATGCGTCGCAAGGTTTATGACGGCATCCTGCCGGGCGAATGCGGCCGCGAGTTGCGACCTGTCGAACAAGCTCGCATGGACTTCGCGAACTCCTACCGACGGCATCGTGTGTTTCGAGCCGGGTCTGATGACCGCCGTGATGTCATGTCCGGCGGCAACCAGCAGCGGGATCGCGCGGCGGCCAATAACGCCCGTTGCTCCCGTTACCGCCACACGCATGCGCACTCCTCCGCTGCACCAAAGCCGCATCGCACCGCATACGGATATTTACAGTAACGCTGCGCAACGCGCGGCGTTCCCCGGGAAGCCATTGGCGAAGCAGCTTGGAGCACTTGCCCTCTCACACTCTCAGCGCTTTGCGAAATACCTTGTCCCGTTTCAGATGCCACTCGCGGCTCATGGCGGCGCTGCGGGTTGGGTGGCGTTCGGCATAAAGGATTTGCCATTGCCGCCCGCGCGTGGACTTTGCGCCCGTGCCCGCGTTGTGCTGCTTCAGCCGTGCATCGAGATCGACCGTCCACCCCACATAGGTGCGGCGGCCGTCGCGGCTTCCCAGAATGTAGATGTAGCAATCCATCGCACCCGATGGTCAGCGCGACGCGCGCCGGACTTTGAATTACCGCTCCATCTCTCCAATCATCGCCACCCGCGCCACATGCCGTCCGCCTTCGAACGGCGCGCTCAGAAACGCATCCACGATATCCAGCGCCAGGCCTTCGCCCTGCACGCGCGCGCCGAGGGCGAGCATGTTGGCATCGTTGTGCTGGCGGATCATGCGCGCTGAGTATGCGTCGGCGCAAACGCCGCAGCGGATGCCCTTCACCTTGTTCGCCGCCATCATGATGCCCTGCCCCGTTCCGCACAGGATGATGCCGAACCGGCAATCGCCGGAGGCAACGCGCCGCGCCGCCGCTTCGCCGTGCATGGGATAATGCGTGCTCTCCGGCGTCACCGGCCCGATATCCACCGCCTCCCACCCGCGCGCCGCGACATGCGCGGCGACGGCCTGCCGCAACGCGATGGCCGTGTGATCGCTGGAAAGAACAATGCGGTTGTTGCCGGGCATGACGACTACACTCCGATTCCCGGCCGCAATCTGGCCCCTCGCCCGAGTCGGATCAACGCGCCCGCGCTGACCTCAGGGCACCAGCAACAGCTTTCCGGTCGTCTTGCGGCTTTCCATGTCGGCATGCGCCTGCGCGGCTTCGGCCAACGGATAGGTGCCGCCGATACCGATCTTGAGCCTGCCTTGCGCGATCCAGTCGAACAGCCGCGCCGTGCGCGCGCGCAACAATTCGGGCGTCGGGATGTGGTCGTAAAACACCGCGTAACCGATCTTGATGCTGCGCGGCAGGCTCACGATGTCGATCGGCCCCGGGGCACCCAGCACCGGCCCATACCAGCAGAACGTGCCGGACCTTCGCAGCGATGCCAGCGAGTCCGCGAAGGTCGCCGGTCCCGAGCCGTCGAACACCACATGCACGCCCTCGCCGCCCGTCAGCTTCAGAACCTGTTCGGCGAACGTGCCTTCGGAATCGACCATGACGTGATCGGCGCCCGCCGCGCGCGCCGCCGCAACCTTGGACGCACTCGACACGCGGCCGATGACTGTGCCGCCGCGCAGTTTCACGATCTGCGTGAGCAACTGGCCCAAGCCGCCGGCCGCCGCGTGAACAAGCGCAACATCGCCGGGCTGCACCGGATAGAAGTCGGTCGCGAAATGGCTGGCGGTGAGGCCCTGCATCATCACCGATGCCGCCGTCCGGTCATCGATCGCATCGGGGACCGGCACCGCCAGCGCGGCGGGAATGGCGATGCGCTGCGCATAACTGCCCGGCGCATACACCCAGGACACGCGCTGCCCCACTTTCAGCGTGTCCACGCCTTCGCCCAAAGCGACAATGCGGCCCGCGCCTTCCACGCCGATGATCTTGGGATTGGGAGTCTCCGTCCAGGCCGAGCCCTGCCGCACGCCGATATCCATGAAATTCACGCCCGCGAAGGCGATATCCACCACAACCTGCCCCGGCCCGGCCACGGGTTCGGGCCGCTCCACAAACGCCAGCACATCGTGGCCGCCCGTTCCGTTCATCACCACCGCTTTCATCACCGCACTCCTTTTTTTGAATGATCGTTCCATAATCGGCCAAAATTTTTTACCGCAAGGCGCGAAGCGCCAGTTGCGCGATTCCCGTCAGTTGCGCGCGATCGGCGCCGCCGCGTCCGCCAATGCGCAAGCCCGCGATGGTGGCGATCAGATAATCGGCGGCGGCTTGCGGATCGAGCCCGGCGGCCGCATCGCCTTCCTTCTGCGCATCCGCGATCCGCGCCGCGACGGCGCCGCGCAGGCGTTTTGCCAGCGGCGCGCGCAGCTTCGCGATGTCCGGATGCGCGGCGCCGAATTCGCAGACCGCATTGGTGCCAAGGCATGGCCGCTTCGCGGTCTGCACGACGCGCTCCAGCATGGCCCTGATGCCGTCCATGCCCCGCGCACCGGAGCGCAGCGCATCCAGATGCGCGCGGCCTTCCGCCTCGCCATAGCGTTTCAGCGCGGCGAGGTAGAGCTGCCACTTGTCCCCATAAGCCGCGTAGAGGCTTTGCCGCCCGATCTCCATGCCGTCGACAAGCATCTGGGCCGAGCTTCCCTCGAACCCATGCTCCGCAAACACCGCAACCGCGCGCTCCAGCGCCGCGTCCGCGTCGAACTCTCTCGGCCTGGCCATGCCGGCAAGTTAGGCATTCTGGAACGATCATTCAAGATACCGGCTATTGACTTCTCTGGTATTAGTTCTTATTTTGTTCTATTCAGGATTTTTGCTCGACCGCGCGAAAACCGCGCTCCGGCAAAAGGGAGAATTGCGTCTTCCGCGAAGAATGGAGGGCAGAGTGAGGGGGTAGTTCGAAAACGTGACTTCAAATGCGCCGCACCGCTTCCCACCACAAGATGTTGTGAAAGCACGAAACGCAAGGAGGAAAAAACTACACTCAATTCAGAACACCGGGAGTTTCACTCCCACTCAATGCTCCAGTTAGCGGCTAAAGTGTTGTGCGCGTTTGAGAAATAATTTTCCCGTGAGCGGCTCGCCGCACCGCATCACGTCAAAAAAAGCGGCCTACTGACTTCATTGACGAATTTTGCGCGCAAATTTTTTCGACGTTTCGACAACGGTATCCAACAATCGCCAAGATCAAAACAGTAGCTCCAATTTCCACCGGTGATTTTGCAGGCGATCTTTCTAAATCGTGCTTCGCGTCATCTTTCTTTATACACGAAATCTCACGACGAACTGCGACGCGCGGCATAATCAACTTTCCCGAACAGAGACAATCGGCTTCATTCGCCTTCGAATTTCGGCAGCGACGGCTCTTGGCACCCTCAGCGGCCAACGCATGCAGATCGGCCCGCAGCTCGGCGGCAAGCAGCGGGATCGAACGTCACAGCCGATCAAGCATCGCGCCCGTCGCGGCCGGTTCTATAAAGCGGCCGGTTTTATAAAAGAGTCTTTGCCCATTCGATGAGCGTTGCCGCAAATAGATTGGGATCCTGCCCGTGCATGGAGTGCGCCATAGCGGGGAAGGATTTGTAGTCGAACGGCTGACCCGCAGAGGTCACAAGTTCCTTAGCGCGCGCAGCCTGCACATCGGACAATGCGCCCATGAGAAAGCCCGAGCTTTCATCCACACGCCGAAAGTGGTGCGTGAACAGCACGGGCACCTTCACGCTCTGAAGCATGCGCGCATGATCACAACTTGCGGCAACGGTGCCGGTATGGAAGGCGCGCGCCCATTCCGGATCGTACTCTTTCAGATTCTGGGGCGGCTCATCCGATTGCGGAAACGCCGCAGCGATCCATGGCAGAAGCTCGGTCGGCGCAGCCGCCTTCATGCCTTCCCAATCGCCGATGCTCCATTGATCGCCGAGATATTTCGACCACAGGGCAAACATCGATCCGACGCCCTGGCGCAGGGACTGGCCGCAGGAGGTATCCACCTCGGAATGGAATAGCGGCGGGTCTTCGTAGTGGGCTCCGATGATCTGGGCCGGCTTGGCGTAGGCGGAAAGCCAAGCCGACAGGACGCCGCCCGATGAGAGTCCGCTGACAAAAGTTGGCCGCTTGATGACGATGTCGATGAACCGGACGAGATCGTTGCCCATGTTGTCGAGGGTGTAGCGCCCCGGTGTCCGGCTGGATCGGCCCTGCCCGCGCAGATCGACGGCGTGAACGTGGAAATTCTTGGCAAGCAGCGGCATGGCTTGCTCATAGCCCCACCAGGACTCGCTCTGCCCAGGTATGAGAAGCAAAGCTGGCAGCGAAGCGTCGCCCGCCACGGCGTAATTCATTTTTACGTCGCCAAGATCGACAAGGTGTTCAGGATACGCGTGCTTGATATAGGTCTGCTCGGGATAGTCAGGACCAAACCGAAGCCCCATGCCGGCCTCCTAAAGCGCGAAATCCATCGTCGGCCCGCCCATCGCGACATTGCCGGCGTTCACTGCCCCTTTTTCGGCATTGAGGAAGGCGTGGTTCGATGCGGCATGGACGTCACGGAAAAACCGCTGCAGCGGGTTTTCCTGGCGAATGCCGCGGCCGCCGCTCGCCTTGAAGAGAAGCTCGACCGCCTGCATGGCGTTCTTCGCAATCGATGCGGCTTCCCACTTGTAGGCTACCCGCCGGTCGAGCGTCGGCTGACCGCCGGCATCGATTGTTTCAGCAAGCTCCGCAAACACAGCCTCAAAACGCAGCCGCATCGCATGCACGATCGCCTGCGCTTCCGCGAGCCGTTGGCGGACGAACGGATCTTCCGCCGATTTGGCGCCATCATAGGTGCCGAGACGGGATTTCATCTGTTCCGTAAAGGATTCCAACGCGCCCTCGGCCATGCCGATCGTGACCGACGAAAGGCAATGGGCGAAAACGATGCCAAACGGGTATTTGTAGGTCGGCGCCGTGAAGGTCTGTGTGCCTTCATCCATCCGGGCGAAGGACATCGCGAAGGGATGCGTGCGGTAATCGGGCACGAACGCGCCTTCGACAACGATGTCTTTGCTTCCCGTGCCCTTCAACCCCAGCACATGCCACGTATCGTCGACCCGATAGTCGCTGCGCGGCATGATGAACGCGCGCGCGTCGGGGGGAGCCCCAGCCG
>JAFECN010000215.1 GCA_018242145.1 Pseudomonadota bacterium | reverse complement strand
TCGAGACTACGCGCAAGCGGGTCCGTGACGCCGAACCGGAAACAGTCCCTCACAATCGCCCCGTTCAAGGTCGCGCCCTCATAAAGCTTCAAGCTGTGGCGTCAAAGGTTGAGGGATTCTTCAAATCAAATGCAAAGCACCGGGGGGCGGTACCCCCCACGTTTCGCAATTCAACTACCAGCGCTCGAAACCGCAGGCAGACAACCACCACATCTGGCGCTGCGCGCCAAACGGAATCGAAAAAATCGACATTCAATTTCGGCAAAAGAAACCGCGCGGGGCGCGATCACATCTGCATCGTCCAGCCTTCGACGCCCATCGCGGCCTGACGGATCGCTTCGGATAGTGTGGGGTGCGGATGGCTGGTGCGGGCGATGTCTTCGCTCGATGCGCCGAATTCGATGGCCAGCGCGCATTCGGCGATCATCTCGCCCGCATTCGCGCCGAGGATGTGGACGCCCAGAACGCGGTCGGTCTTCGCATCGGCGATGACCTTCGCAAAGCCATCCGTCTGCGCAATCGTTTTCGCGCGCGCATTCGCGGTGAACGGGAATTTGCCGACCTTGTAGGCGACGCCTGCGGCTTTCAGTTCTTCCTCGGTCTTGCCGACGCTCGCCACTTCCGGCGCGGTGTAAACCACCGCCGGGATCGCATCGTAATTCACATGGCCGGATTTGCCCGCGATGGTTTCGATGCAGGCGACGGCTTCGTCTTCGGCCTTGTGCGCCAGCATCGCGCCTTCGCGCACATCGCCGATGGCCCAGATGCCCGGCACGCTGGTCTTGTAATGCGCATCGGTGGTCACGCGCCCGCGCCCGTCCAGCTTCACGCCGACGGAAATGAGGCCGAGATTCTCGGTGTAAGCCTTGCGCCCGATGGAGACGAGAACGATGTCCGTCTCGATCTTCGTCTGCGCCCCGCCTTGCGCGGGTTCGAGCGTCACCGAAAGACCGTTCGCGGTTTTCTCGACGCCGACCACTTTGGTGGAAAGCTGGAACTTCATGCCCTGCTTGGCGAGGATGCGCTGGAAGTTCTTTCCGATCTCGCCGTCGAGCCCCGGCGTGATGCGGTCGAGGAATTCCACCACGGTGACGTCGCTGCCGAGCCTGCGCCAGACCGAGCCAAGCTCCAGCCCGATGTAGCCGCCGCCGACAACCAGCAGGCGCTTCGGCACCTGCTTCAGCGACAGCGCGCCGGTGGACGACACGACCGTCTCCTCGTCCACGGTCACGCCCGGAACCGTCATCACATCGGAACCGGATGCGATCACGATGTTCTTCGCGGTGATGCTGCGCGTGGTGCCGTCCTTCAGCGTCACGGTGATCTTGCCCGGCGCATCGATATGCGCTTCGCCCACGATGGCTTCGGACTTGGCCTTCTTGAGCAGGAATTCCACGCCGCGCGTCAGTTCGCCGACAACCTTGGTCTTGTGCGCCATCATGCCGGGCAGATCGAGTTCCACCGTCGCCTTGATGCCGAGCCTGGCGAAATCGTGCTGTGCTTCGTCGTAAAGGTGGCTCGCATGCAGCAGCGCCTTGGACGGAATGCAGCCGACATTGAGACAGGTCCCGCCGAACGCGCCGCGCTTGTCGATGCAGGCGGAGGTGAGGCCCAACTGGCCCGCGCGAATGGCGGCATTGTATCCGCCGGGTCCGCCGCCGATCACCACAACATCGAAATTGTCGGCCATAATGCGCTCCTATCAAATCACCTCCCCCTTGTGGGGAGGTCGGAGAGCGAAGCGATCCGGGTGGGGGGAAGGTGGTGGGATTTGTCCCCCCCACCCGAAAATCCGTTTCGCTTCGCTCACGAATTTTCGACCTCCCCACAAGGGGGAGGTGATGGAAATTCTTACACGTCCAGCAGCAGCCGCTCCGGATCTTCGATATTCTCCTTCACGCGCACGAGGAAGGTGACGGCTTCGCGGCCGTCCACCAATCGGTGATCGTAGGAGAGCGCCAGATACATCATCGGGCGGATCTCTACCTTGCCGTCGATGGCCATCGGGCGCGGCTGAATCTTGTGCATGCCCAGAATGCCGGACTGCGGCGCATTCAGGATCGGCGTGGACATCAAGGAGCCGAACACCCCGCCATTGGTGATGGAGAAGGTGCCGCCCTGCAGCTCTTCCAGCTTCAGGCGCCCGTCGCGCGCGCGGGTGCCGTAATCGGTGATCGCCGCTTCGATGCCCGCCAGCGACAGCCTGTCGGCATCGCGCACCACCGGCACCACAAGGCCCTTCTCGGTCGAGACGGCGATGCCGATGTCGTAATAGTTCTTGTAAACAATGTCGTCGCCTTCGATCTCGGCGTTGACGTTGGGGATTTCCTTCAAGGCGGCGATGCAGGCCTTCACGAAGAAGCCCATGAAGCCCAGCCTTACGCCGTGCTTCTTCTCGAAGCTGTCCTTGTATTCGCTGCGCAGCGCCATCACCGCGCTCATGTCCACTTCGTTGAAGGTGGTGAGCTGCGCGGCGGTGTTCTGCGATTCCTTCAGGCGCAGCGCGATGGTCTTGCGCAGGCGCGTCATCGTCACGCGCTCTTCGCGGCTCGCATTGGCGCGCGGGCCGGAATGAACCGGCGCGGGTGCCGGGCGCGGCGCGGCGGCGCGGGTTTCCAGCGCCGACAGCATGTCGCCCTTCAGCACGCGCCCGTCGCGGCCCGTGCCCGGAACGGAGGCAGGATTGAGGCCGGTCTCTTCGGCGATGCGGCGCACGCTCGGCATCACCGGCGCGGCGGCTTGCGGCGTCAGCGGTTGCGCGACGGCTTGCGGCGCGGGCTTGGGCGCAGGCGGCGTTGCAGCCGGTTTCGGCGCGGCGGCTTGCGGATTGCTGGCGGGTGTGGCCGAGGCGCTTCCGGCTTTGCCTTCGGCGATCTGCCCCAGAACGGTGCCCACCTGAACGGTGGCGCCGGCCTCTACGGAGATGGACTCGATCGCGCCATCGGCGGGGGCTGGCACTTCCACCGTCACCTTGTCGGTTTCCAGTTCCAGGATCGGCTCGTCGCGTTTCACCGCTTCGCCTTCCTTCTTGAACCAGCGCGCGACGGTGGCTTCCGTCACGCTTTCGCCCATCGCGGGGACTTTGATCTCGATGCTCATGGAGTTTCTCGTTGGGATGTGAGTGCGGCTTCGGCATCACCTCCCCCTTGTGGGGAGGTCGGAGAGCGAAGCGATCCGGGTGGGGGGACGGTAGCAGACGCAACCCCCCACCCGAAATTTGCGAAGGGCAAATTTCGACCTCCCCACAAGGGGGAGGTGATGGAAAGGAGTTCGCTCATCACCATCACAGGCTCAGCGCGTCGTCGAGGAACGCTTTCAATTCGGCGGTGTGCTGGCTCATCAGGCCCGCGGCGGTGGAGGCATATTCGGGCCGCCCCGCATAACGCGGGCGGCGCTCGCCGGGCAGTTCGGAGAGAACATCCTCGATGCGCTCTTCCACGAAATGCCACGCGCCCTGGTTCTTCGGTTCTTCCTGGCACCACACGATGTCGGCCTTGTTGAAGCGGCGAAGCTCCTGCACCAGCGTCTCGCGCGGGAAGGGATAAAGCTGCTCGATGCGCAGGATCTGGATGCGCCCTTCGCCCCGCTTCTCGCGCTCGTCCATCAGGTCGAAATAGACTTTGCCGGTGCACAGGACCACGCGACGGATCTGCTCGTCGGGAACGAGCGTCACAGGGGTCGCGCCCGGCACGCATTCGGCCTGATCGCGGAACACCCGATGGAACGACGATCCCGGCCCCATGTCCGAGAGGAACGAGACGCAGCGCTTGTTGCGCAAGAGCGATTTGGGCGTCATCAGGATCAGCGGCTTGCGGAACGGCCGGTGAAGCTGGCGGCGCAGGATGTGGAAATAGTTCGCCGGCGTCGTCGGCACCGCCACCTGCATGTTGTCCTGCGCGCAAAGCTGCAGGTAACGCTCCAGCCGCGCGGAGGAATGCTCCGGTCCCTGGCCCTCATAGCCGTGCGGCAGCAGCATCACGAGGCCCGACATGCGCAGCCACTTCATCTCGCCGGAAGAGATGAACTGGTCGATCACAACCTGCGCGCCGTTGGCGAAATCGCCGAACTGCGCTTCCCACAGCACCAGCGCCTTGGGTTCGGCAAGGCTGTAGCCATATTCGAAGCCCAACACCGCTTCTTCGGAGAGAAGCGAGTCGATCACTTCAAACTCACCCTGTCCCTCGCGAATGTGCGCGAGCGGGTGATAGCGTTCTTCGGTTTCCTGATCGACCAGCGCGGAATGGCGCTGGCTGAAGGTGCCGCGCGACGAATCCTGGCCCGACAGGCGCACCGGATAGCCTTCGTTCAGCAGCGTGCCGAAAGCGAGCGCTTCCGCGGTGGCCCAATCGAAACCCTCGCCGGTTTCGAACATCTGGCGCTTGGCTTCGAGCTGGCGCGCGATAGTCTTGTGCAGGTGAAAGCCTTCGGGCGCGGTATAGAGCGCCTTGCCGACGAGTTGCAGATTGTCGAGCGATACGGAGGTTTCGCCGCGACGGTCGCCTGCCTTGGCGGTTTCGAATCCGGCCCAGCGGCCGTCCAGCCAGTCGGCGCGGTTGGGAAGATGCGCCTTGGAGGCGTCGAATTCCTCGTCCAGCCGCTTGTTGAAATCCGCGATCATCGCGCGGATGTCATCCTGCGTCAGCGTGCCCTCGCTCACCAGCTTGGTGGCGTAGAGTTCGAGCGTCGTCGGATGATCCTTGATCGCGCGATACATGAGCGGCTGGGTGAACGCCGGCTCGTCCGTCTCGTTGTGACCGAATCTGCGATAGCAGATCATGTCGATCACCACGTCCTTGTGGAACAACTGGCGGAATTCGGTGGCGATGCGCGCCACATGCACGACGGCTTCTGGGTCGTCGCCGTTCACATGGAAGATCGGCGCCTGCACCATCAGCGCGATGTCGGTGCAATAGGGCGAGGAGCGCGAATAGATCGGCGCGGTGGTGAAGCCGATCTGGTTGTTGATGACGAAATGGATCGTGCCGCCGGTGCGGAAACCCTTGGTGCCGCTCATCGCGAAACATTCGGCCACGACGCCCTGTCCGGCGAAGGCCGCGTCGCCATGCAGCAACAGCGGCAGAACGGCGGTGCGGTCTTTCATGTCGCCGAATTGCTGCTGCTTGGCGCGGGCCTTGCCCAGCACGATCGAATCTTCGGCTTCCAGATGCGACGGATTGGCGGCAAGCGAGAGGTGCACTTTTTTGCCGTCGAATTCGCGGTCGCTGGAAACGCCGAGATGATATTTCACGTCGCCGGAGCCTTCGACATCGGACGGTTTGGCGGCGCCGCCCTGGAATTCGTGGAAAATCTGGCGATAGGGTTTGCCCATCACATTGGCAAGCACGTTCAGGCGCCCGCGATGTGCCATGCCCAGCTCGATATCCTGCACGCCAAGCTGGCCGCCGCGCTTGATGATCTGCTCCAGCGCCGGGATCGTGCTTTCGCCGCCGTCCAGCCCGAAGCGTTTGGTGCCGAGGAAGCGGACGCCCGCGAACTTCTCGAAGCCTTCGGCTTCCACGAGCTTGTTCAGGATCGCGCGCTTGCCTTCGGGGGTGAAGGAGATTTCCTTGTCCGGCCCCTCGATGCGCCGCTGCAGCCAGTCCTTCTGCTCCGGGTCGTTGATGTGCATGAACTCATAGCCGATCCGCCCGCAATAGGTGCGCGTGAGGATCTCGACCATCTGGCGCGGCGTGGCGGTGGCAAGGCCGAGAACGCCGTCCATATAGACCGGCTGATCCATGTCTTCGGCATGGAAGCCGTAGAAGGTCGGATCGAGCTGCGGCTGCGGCGGTTTGGGATTCAAATTCAGCGGATCGAGATCGGCGGCGAGATGGCCGATCACGCGATAGGCGCGCACCATCTGGATGGCGCGGATGGATTTGTGTGCCGCGGTGTGGATGTCCGCGTCGCTGACGCCGGCGCCCTTCTGCTGCGGCCATTGCCCGGTGAGCGCGCCCACCGTGTCGCTGGTTTCGACAGCCAACTTCGCATCGCGCCGCCACGCGGGCCCGCGGCCAAGCTGTGTCGCGTTCAGCCCGCGCTCGCCTAACTCGGCGAACCATTGCCGCCAGGACGGGTCCACCGCGTCGGGGTTCTCCTGATAGAGGGCGTAAAGCTGCTCGATGAACTGGGCATTGGCGCCGGTCAGGAAGGAGGTCGCCTCCAGGATCTCATTGGAGGCCCTGCCGAGACGGTCTGCTGGAGATTGGTTTGTCATTTCAATGACTTGAGACGGCTTTTGGCCGTCCCTTCCTGGATGCCCGGCGCGCTTCTTCCGCGCCTGCGAAGGGGTGTGGGCTTAGCGCATCCCATTGCGGATTGCACGGCCTTTCCCAGCCCTATCAAGGGCCCACACGGTTAATATGTGATTTACTTTTGACGGTTTCGAGGCGGCCGCCTTGACCCGCTATTTCCGCGCCACATCTAAGGACTGCTGCCGGCCAGCATGGCCGGATTTGGGAGAGGGCCATGACTCTTCGTCTGCCGCTTTGCGCGGGCATCTTCCTCTTGCTCGCGTCCCCCGCTTTCGCCGCCGATCATGTCCTCGACATCGACAATCGCGTCGGCAAGTTCGAGACGTTCTATGCCCATGCCACCGCCCGGCCGGTCGACGCCGATGCGCGGTTCAAATTGTGGCAGGCGGAAGATGGCTTGGCCGCGGTGCCGCCCGGTCCCGAAGGCGATGCGATGGCGCGCAAGCTGCTGGACGATGCCTGGAGCCGCTATCCCGCGCTGATCCCGAAGCTCGATGCGCTGGAGAAGACTGCGGAAGCGACGGCGCGGGAGATGTTCGCGAAGGACAATGAAATTCTCGGCACGGCGACGAACCCGATTCACACCCGGCTGATCCTGTATGTCGGGCAATTCGACAACAACGCCTTCACCGTTCCGCCGATGAACGGCAAACCGGCGACGATCCTGATGCCGGTGGAAAACATCAATCTGAAGATCGCGCTGGCGCATGAGTTGACGCATTCGATTGAGTTGCAGCTCGTGCCCGTGAAGAATTCCTTCGGCGCGCCGGTGGGCGAGACGATGTTTCTGGAAGGGCTCGCCATGCGCACATCGCAGCGCGCCGTGCCCGGATTGCCCGACGCGGCCTACACCTCCATGCCGGACGAAAAGACATGGTGGTCGAACTGCGTGTCGAAGAAAGATGCGGTGATGAAAGCCATCGTGCCCGACCTCGACAAGAGCGGACAGAAGATCGCGATGAAATACACCTTCGGCCAAGGCAACACCGGCATGCAGCGCGAAGCCTATTGCGCGGCGTGGTTCGTGATGGGCAAGCTCCTCGCCAGCGGCAAGACGCTGCCGGAGCTTGCGCGGGTCCCCGAAGACCGGATGGTCGCCACAATCCGGGCCGCGATGAAGACGGAATAAGCCTTCGCGCCGGACGTCGGAATCCGGAAACAGGGCTTGGCCGGCTCACGTCGTGGGCTTGTCGATCACACGGATTTCGACGCGCTGCGCGCCGCTCGCATCGGCTTTCACATTCACATCCGTGGTGGTGAGCGAGGCGCGGACGATCCGATCCTTCGAAACGCCGTCGGCGACAAGTGTGGCTTCCACCGCTTCTATCCGCGGTTCGGCGAGACTGGGATCGTAACCCGGTGCGATCTTTGTGCTCGGTCCGGTGATCTGAACCATGTCGGCGTTTTTGATCTTCGCATCGGCTGCCGCCTTGCGAACGATATCGGCGGCATCGCCGGTCAGCGTGGTGGCGCGATCGGGAAAGAACACGACATAGACCGGCGGCGCGGGCGACAGAAAATCCAGCGTCCCGCAACCGGCCAGACCCAATAACGAAAGAAAAACAATGACCTTCCGCATGACATCATCCCCCATATCTGCGGAAACGCGGCTACGGCCCGTTTGGTGCCATCGCGATGATGCCGTCCCGGTTTGGGTGTGATCGCGGTGTCCCGATAGACAAACGGCGCGACGGCCTGTTCGCCATCGCGCCGTTCTCGATCTGCAAAAAAGAAACGATCAGCCTTTCAGCAATTCCACCAGTGTGGTGCCCAGCGCCGCCGGGTTGGGCGAGACGCGGATGCCCGCGCTCTTCATCGCTTCGATCTTGGAGTTCGCATCGCCCTTGCCGCCGGAGATGATGGCGCCGGCATGACCCATGCGGCGGCCCGGCGGCGCGGTGACGCCCGCGATGAAGCCGACCGTGGGCTTCTTGATCTTGTTGTGCTTGAGGAAGTCGGCCGCGTCTTCTTCCGCGCTGCCGCCGATTTCGCCGATCATGATGATGGATTTGGTTTCCGGGTCCTTCAGGAACATGTCGAGCACTTCGATATGCTCGGTACCCTTCACCGGATCGCCGCCGATACCGACACAGGTTGTCTGGCCGAGGCCCACGGCGGTGGTTTGCGCGACGGCTTCATAAGTGAGCGTGCCGGAGCGCGAAACGATGCCGACGCTGCCGCGCTTGTGGATGTGGCCCGGCATGATGCCGATCTTGCATTCGCCGGGGGTGATGACGCCGGGGCAGTTGGGCCCGATGAGACGCGACTTCGAACCGCCCAGCGCGCGCTTCACCTTCACCATGTCCAGCACCGGAATGCCTTCGGTGATGCAGACGATCAGCGGAATCTCCGCGTCGATGGCTTCCAGGATCGCATCGGCCGCAAACGGCGGCGGCACATAGATCACGGACGCATCGCAGCCGGTGGCTTCTTTCGCCTGGCGCACCGTGTCGAACACCGGCAGGCCCAGATGCGTCGAGCCGCCTTTGCCGGGCGAGGTGCCGCCGACCATCTTGGTGCCGTACGCAATCGCCTGTTCGGAATGGAACGTGCCCTGATTGCCGGTGAAGCCTTGGCAAATGACCTTGGTGTTCTTGTCGACGAGGATGGACATGGCGATTCCTATTTGAAAACGAAAAGAGAATTTTTCCGCGACGTGCCGGCCATCGCGCTCATTCAGGTTGTCCGGCTTTGCGCACTTCTTCGTTGAGCGCGGCGGCGTCCATATCTTTGAATGCGCGCAGCTCGGCATGGGCTGCGTCCGTGGTGGCACGGTCACCCATGCCTTGTCCGTACAGGCCGTAGCCATCGGCACCGTATTCGAACATGAAATAGGCCGGGCTGGCGGGGCTGTCCTGCGTCGAAACGATTTGCACGCTTTTGCCGTCCGCGCAGCCGAACACCAGCCACGACTGTCCGCCATAGGTTTTCTGGATGGGACCGACGCTGCAATCCATGGTCGGCGGCGACCAGACATTCTCATCCGTGAAGCTCTGCGCCGAAGCGGGCGCGGCCGTCGCCAGCAGGAAGAGAATTGCGAACGATGCGGCGCGCATGGTCAGCCCTTCACAGCTTTGACGATTTTCTGCGCGGCGTCGGCGAGGTCGTTGCCCGACACGATGGGAAGGCCGCTGTCGGCGAGAATCTTCTTGCCCAGCTCGACGTTCGTGCCTTCGAGGCGCACGACCAGCGGCACCTTCAGCGAAATCTCCTTCGCGGCGGCGACGATGCCTGCCGCGAGGATGCCGCATTTCATGATACCGCCGAAGATGTTGACCAGAATGCCTTTCACATGCGGATCGGACACGATGATCTTGAACGCCGCGGTGACTTTCTCTTTCGTCGCGCCGCCGCCGACATCGAGGAAGTTGGCGGGCTCGCTGCCATAGAGCTTGATGATGTCCATCGTGGCCATCGCCAAGCCCGCGCCGTTCACCATGCAGCCGATCTCGCCGTCGAGCTTGACGTAGTTGAGATCGTATTTGGACGCCTCGACTTCCATCGGGTCTTCTTCGTCCAGATCGCGCAGTTCCTGAATGTCCTTGTGGCGGAACAGCGCGTTGTCGTCGAAGTTCATCTTCGCATCGAGGCAGATGACGTTGCCGTCCTTCGTCACCACCAGCGGATTGATTTCGAGAAGGCTCATGTCCTTGGCGAGGAACGCCGTGTAGAGCGATTGCACCAACTTGCCGCACTGCTTGGCGGCATCGCCTTTCAGCTTCAGCGCGGTCGCGATGTCGAGGCCGACATAGGGCGAATAGCCGACGGCGGGTTCGATCTGGAAGGTCTGAATCTTCTCCGGCGTCTTGTGCGCCACTTCCTCGATGTCCATGCCGCCTTCGGTGGAGACGATGAACGCCACCCGGCTCGTCGCGCGGTCCACCAGCGCGGAGAGATAAAGCTCGCGGTCGATGGCCGAGCCGTCTTCGATGTAGAGCCGCTTCACCACGCGGCCATGCGGGCCGGTCTGGTGCGTCACCAGCGTCATGCCCAGCATGCGCCTGGCTTCTTTCTCCACGTCTTCGATGGACTTCACCACCTTCACGCCGCCGCCCTTGCCGCGGCCGCCGGCATGGATCTGCGCCTTCACCACCCACACCGGGCCGGGGAGTTGCTTGGCGGCGGCGACTGCTTCCTCCACCGTGAAGGCAGGAATGCCCTTGGGAACGGGAACGCCGAAGCCGCGCAGGACGTCCTTGGCCTGATATTCGTGGATGTTCATGAAAAGGCTCCGAAAAGACCGGAAAAGGTGGGATCGGGCCGCACAATAGCAAGGCATCCCGCCCGCGCAAGGCAAGCATAGTCGCAGCGTGTCGGTCGGAAAATCAGGCCTTCGCGAGCTGTGTATTCTCGGCGGTCGCATACCGCAGCGTCAGCGCCAGCGCTGCGAGCATCACCGGGACGCCGACCGGAATCAGCGTGAGCACGGGCAGGGCGCGGGCCACAAAGGGCATGAGCCACAGCGCGGCAATCGTGGTTCGTTGCCAGGGGCGGAAGCCGCGCGCGATGCCATCCATCGTCAGCAGCGCAACCGCCGGCGCCAGCGCCATGAGATCGTAATCGAGGCTATAGGGCGTTGCGAGAATCGCTGCGACGCAGAGCGCGGCGCTCTTGATGCCTTGCGGGATTTCGCTCCGCCAGATGCGGAAAAGCGATGCGCCGCACAGCACGGTCACAAGCCCCTGCGCGGCATAGGCCATCGGAACGGAGCCGCCCCACATGCGGACCCACGCGAACATGCTCTGGATTTTGTAGAAGCCCGTCTGGCCCTCTTCGAGAACGACAACGCGCGTGAATTTTTCCGACGCGAGGAATGCCGGCCAGATCTCCGTCCCGAATATCAGGGTGCAGAAAAGCGAAAGCGCGATGACGGAGAATGTCGCGCCGCCGATAACGCGCCAGCGCTGCGTGACCAGGAGGACGAGCGGAATCATCAACCCGAATTGCGGCTTGTAGGCGAGAAGGCCGAACAGGGTGCCGGAAAGGATTGGCCGTGTGTCGAGCAGCGCCAGCGCGCCGGCCAGCAGGGCGGCCGTCAGAAATCCGTTGTGACCGGCCAGCAGATTGGCGAACACGGCCGGGAACGCGACGGCGAACAACATCCACGAAGAGGACGTGACCTTCGCGGCGCAGTTTCGCAGCAACAGCGCCATGGCGCCGAGATAAAGCGCGAATGTCAGC
>JAFECN010000214.1 GCA_018242145.1 Pseudomonadota bacterium | reverse complement strand
CCGATTTGTCGGTCGTGCGGCCGCCCGGTTCGTGAATCGAAATGCGGATGGACGCTTTCAGCGGCAGGGTGGTGTCCGCAATGTCGCCAATGGTGCCGGTGGCGGTGGTGACGCCTTGCGCATCGGTGTCGGGGACCGTGACGTCCACGTTCACATCGGAGAAGGAATCGTCCACGCGGCCGAACTGATATTTCGCGAATTGCGGGAAAGGTTTGTCGTCCGCCATCAGCTTCACGCTGCCTTCGCCCGACAGGCCGGACGCCGGGGCGCCATAGAGAAAGCGGCTTTCCACCTTCACATGGAAATCCTGATGGGCGTGCAGCACCTTCTCCTGCGGCGTCAGCGCCACCTTCAGGCGCTGCGGCACAAAATCGGCGACATCGAATTGCACGCGGCCGACGGGAGAGGCTTTCGGGTCGATGTAAGCGGCGATCTGCCAGCGGCCATGCGGCGAGGTGTTGCGCAGAGCGACGTTCCACACCGCGGTGCCCGCGGCGAGCGACTGGCCGGGAACGGTGGTGCGCGCGAACTCCATGCCGTCGGGGCGTTGGGCGATCAGCGTCAGCGGCGCGGTGACGGCGGCGCCGATGCGGTCGCGCAGCATGGCGGTGGCATGGATCGTCTCGCCGGGGCGATAGACGCCGCGTTCGGTGTAGAGATAAGCGTCGATCGGGCCGGGAGAATCGCGGCCGCCGACGCCGCGATCGGTCAGGTCGAAGGACGGGCGGCGCAGATCCAGGAAGCTGAAATCGCCGCCATCGCCATACGCCATCACGACGACCGGCTCGTCGCCGCCCTTGCCGTTGAAGAGGGGCGCATCGAAATTCGCGCGGCCCTGCCCGTCGGTCGTCACGGTGGAGAGCACGTTGTTGTCGCGCGCGACGAGGGTGAGCTTTATGCCGCTCATCGGCTTGGCGGTGGCATAGGAACGCGCGAATACCGCCATGCCGTTCTGGCCCTGGAAGGTGGTGAGCGCGATGTCGGAATCGATCACCCATTGGCTGGCGCGTTCCTCGCCATCGTAATCGTCGCTGTCCTTGGGCTTGGCCTTCGCCGCATCCTGCGCGATCAGCACATAGGCGCCCGGCGGCTTGCCCTTCAGGATGTCGCGGATCGGGATGAGCGTGACGACGCTGTCGTTCTTGACGTTCGCCACATCCATCGTGCCGGACCAGACGATGGCGCCCTGATTGTTCTCAAGCTGCGTCTCGTCATAAGAATAGAGCGTGGTCTGATCGACGGTGCCGCTCTCGATCTGCGACAGGAGCCGGTCGCCCACCCGCACGATCTTCAATTTCAGTTTGTCGATGTTGACCGTGGTGACGGGAACGCCGTCCGCGTTGTCGCGCGGCAGAACAATGCCGCCGGAGAACCGCACCAGCGAAGGCTTGTCGCGCAGTTCGACCGGAACCGTCTCTTCTTCGAAGAGCTTGTCGCCCGCCTTGTCGGGGAAGCCTTTCTTGAGGGTGACGTTATAGGTGGCGTTGAAGCTGAGACCGGCGATGCAGAGCCGCTGATCCAGCGCGCGGACGACGATGCGCGTGTCGGGGTCGATCGTCAGATAGTCTTCGTAGTGCGTGTGGCCGGAAACATCGAGGTCGCGGGTGAAGACGAGGCAGGCTTCGGGCTGGGCATGGGAGGTGTCGATCTCCAGCCGGTGGAAGGCGAAGTCCGGCGCGGCGGCCATTTGCGCGGGGGTATGGGTGCCGGTGACGGATGTGACGCCATTGGCGATGCGGCCGAAAAAGCCGGTATCGGGCGCGCTGTTCTTGCCGCCGAGGATGAAGAAGAGGCCCAGAACAAGAATGACGGCACCGGCGATGGCCGCACCGATGATGTGATTCCGATTGAACATGAGCGCCCCCCGAGCCGCCGCGTTTCCGCGATGCTCAAAACCTATCGCCGGACCGTGATTCCGGCAATTCGGAACGGTCACAGAAGATGGTGGCGGAGCTGTGTCCTAGTTGGGGAAAAGCGGCGTCCGGCGCAAATTATTCCGCGGGCGCCGCGAAGGTGCCCGCCGCGACCTTCGCCTTGATGTTGCGGTGGATGACGGCGCGCATCGTCAGATACTGGATCAGAAAGAGCGCCAGCGGCGCGAAGGTGGGCACCGTCGCGTTGAAGGCGGCCCAGACATGCAGGTCGTAGCGCTGGGAAATGACGAGATTGGCCGCCGCCATCGCGAAATAGAGCGCGGACCAGATATAGCCCCACACCGTCAGAAACGCTTCGCTGGCGTTCTCCTTCACGATGGGCGGCATATAGCGGAACTGCCAGCCGCGCTTGAGCATCACGATGGCGATGGCGAAGCCGGCGATGCTGGGCTTGACCATCACGAAGCGCGGATCGCGGGTGAGCAACGTCGCCGTGCCCAGCACGATGACCAGCGCGAGGCTGGCATATTGCATCAGCTCGATGGAATGGCGCCGTGACTTGAGCCAAACGAACTGTCCGATGCCGGTGACGATGCCCGCGCCGGTGGCGACGATGATGTCGTTCGTGACTTCATAGATCGCAATGAAGATGATCGTGGACAAAAAGTCTCCGACCAGCGGCCGGAAGGCCCTGAGCAAATTCATCATCGCGGAAACTCCGATAGACTAGGCCGGACGCCAGTTGCCGTGGAAACCGAAGGGCACGCGGCGCGGCAGCATCGCCTCGCCGACCGGGCCTTTCGCGACATCCTGCGCATCGAAGACCACAAAGCCGCTCTTGTCGGTCGAAGGATGATAGACGGTGGTGACGAGCCATCCATCGCCTTCTGCGGCGCTGCGCGGAACGAAAACAGGCTCACCCGGCATCCCGTCCTGGAAGGTATAGACGGCCTTTTTCCCCGTCCCGAAATCCATATGGGCGATGGAGTCGAATTTTACATCGGTGCCATAGCGGGAATTGGCGGCGAAATAGCCGTGGCGGTATGCAAGCCCCGCATGGCGCTCGTCGAGGCGCGGGAACTCGCCCGGCAGATCGTCGATGGTTTCGCGTTTTATGGTGTTGGAATTGTCCGCCAGGTCGAAGGTCCAGCGCGCCAGCCGTGCACCGGCCTGCTTGCCCGCGGAGCCGTCCGCATTGGGGAACAGCGGCGCGACGTCGTATTGCATGACATCGACATAAATCTTGTCGCCGTCCTCCCACATGTTCATGGGATGGAAGACATAGCAGGCATCGGTGGTGAACCAGCGGATGGACGACACGTCGCCGTCGCGGCGCATGACGCCGACATGGCTGCCTTTCTCCGGCTCCCAGGCAAAAGGCGGCTTGCCGTTCATCGCGCGATTGAGATCGCCGGTCAGCGGCAGCACGGGGAACAGCACATGGTTCCGCGTGACGAAGAAGTCGTGCACCATGCTGCAGAACGGCGCCTCGAACATGTCGAGCCGCGTGACCTTGCCGGTCTTGTCGGCGACGCCATAGGCGAGCTTGTTCGAGAAGAAGCCGGGGCCCGCGGAATAGCCGAAATAGACCATCTCGCCGGTTTCCGGGTCCATCTTGGGATGGGCGGTGAAGCGCAACGCCTCGCGCGCGTAATCGCGATAGCCGCGCGACTCCAGCGTGACGGGATCGAGTTCGAACGGATTGTGGCCCTCTTCCAGCGCCAGCAAACGATTGCCGTGCCAGACGATATTGGTGTTGCCCACGCCGCTTTCCTTGCCGACCACTGACGGATCGGAGGTTGCCGGATTGCCGAAGGTGCCGAACAGCGAACGGCCGGCTTCTTTCTCCAGCAGATATTTGTTCGTGTGCACATAGCGGTTCAGATACGAGACCTTGCCGTCCGCCACATGAAAGCCGTGGATCATGCCGTCGCCGGAGAACCAGTGATGGTTCGGATCGCGCGGCTCAAACTGCGGATTGGGACCGTTGCGGTAGTAGCTGCCGCGCAAATCCTTTGGGATTTCACCGGTGACAGCGAGGTTCGGAAAATCGTCTTCGCTGCGAACAGGCGCGAAATTGCCGGCGAGATAGGGATTGATGCGGACAGGGGCATTCATGAGGGACCTCCCGAACATCTTATTTACATTTTACTGCGTAAATCTATATGATCGGTGCTAGGTCGTTTCAAGCCCCGAACCGGAATTTTTCATGCCCCGCACCTTATCCACCGCCGAAGTCGCCGATTTCCGCGAAAAACTTTGCGATGTCGCCGCCCGCATGTTCGCCGAACATGGGCAGGACGGCTTCACGATGCGCGAACTGGCGTCCGAACTGGGCGTGAGCCCGATGACGCCCTACCGCTATTTCCACGACAAGGACGAGATCCTGGCGGCGGTGCGCGCGCGCATTTTCCTGCAATTCGCGCAGACGCTGGAGCAGGCCTATGGGGTGCCGGGCGATGCGGGCGCCCGCGCCGAATCCTCCGGCGAAGCCTATGTGCGTTTCGCGCTAGAGAACCCGGCGGCCTACAAGCTGATGTTCGACATGCACCAGCCAACGGACGGCAAATATCCGGAACTGACGCAGGCCGCCGACCGCGCGCGCAAGACCATGACGCGGCACATTCCCGCGATGATCGAAGCGGGGATTCTGGAAGGCGATCCCGAAGTCATCGGCCATGTCTTCTGGGTGATCCTGCACGGCACCGTCACGCTCCAGCTTGCCGGCAAGCTCGATCCGGAATGCGACATGCGAAAGATTCTGGACGAGGCGTTCGGCGCCGTCGCCAGAGGCTTCGCGCCGAAGTCCTAGCTAATTGTGATAGGCGCCATAAATCGCGGCGAAACCCGATAGCGGGCCGAGCACCGAAAGCGCATCCCAGAACAGGCTGGACGGAACGCGCACGACATCGCCCGGATAAATCATCTCCGGTGAATCGGTGTCGAGATAGACTTCCTTCGTCTGGCCTTCGTGCCGCACATAGACGCCGCCTTCGACGGCCTTGCTCGTGTAACCGCCCGCCGCCGCGACCGCGTTCTGCACGCTCATGCCGTCGACATAAGGATAGGAACCGGGACGGTTCACTTCGCCCAGAATATAGAAGGGCCGGTATTCGGTGACCTCCACGCTGACGCGCGGCTCTTTCAGATAACCGTCGGCGAGTTTCGCGGTGATCGCGCGTTCGACCTCGGTCGCGGAAAGGCCTGCGACTTTCACCTGCCCTATGAGCGGCAGGCTGACGAAGCCGTTGCCGTCCACGTCGAAGGCGCCGCCCAGATCGTCTTCGCCATAGACGATGACGCGCAGCTTGTCCCCCGATCCGACCTTGTAGGTATCGGCGAGGGATGTTGGCGGCTGATAGGCGGCCTGTTGGGCAGCGCCGTCCGCGCGCGCGGCATGGCTGCCCGCGATCGCCGCGACGAGCATCGCCGCGGCCAAAGCCGCATGGCGAAGAAAGCCGGAAAGACGCGCCCTTCTCATGGCGCCAGACTACGCCGTTAGGACTTTATAAAATGCTACACGAAGCGCTCCGATTTGTGCCGATCTGGAGCAGATGGCCCATGCCGCCGAAAATCTGAACGGGCGGTAAAAAAAATCGTCCGTTTCACGGGCTGGTAACCCTGAGCGCCTTACGGTGTATCCCACAAGGACGGGACAAGCCGCCGTGATGTTCAAGCAGAAGCTTCTCGCGACCCTGATGTGGGCCGCGATTTGCGTCGCCGTGGCGATGATCGCCGATCACGCGGTCACGATCCTTCTGCTTCACGACTACCCCGGCTACACGCCCCTGATCACGCTGACCATCGCGACGCTGGTCAGTTTTCCCGTCACCTACATTCTGGTGAGCAGCAAATTGGACGTGCGCGCGGCCCGCGATGCGCTGGCCGACGCCCGCGATGCCGCGGTCAACGCCAATCTTTCGAAAACGCGCTTCTTTGCGAATATGAGCCACGAGCTTCGAACGCCCCTGAACGCGGTGATCGGATTCTCGCAGTTGCTCGAAACCGACATATTTGCCGGGCGGCGCGTGGAATATGCCGGGCTCATTCGCCAATCCGGCGAACATCTGCTCGAACTGGTGAACGATCTTCTCGACATGTCGAAGATCGAGTCGGGAAGGCTGGAACTCGACGAAACCGACGTGGATCTCCGCGGCCTGATTGCGGAATGCTGCAGGCTCGTCGAGCCCCGCCTGCGCACGATGCGTTTAAGGCTCGTCCAAAACACCGCTGGCGACCTGCCGTCCGTGACCGGCGATCCCCGCGCGCTCCGGCAAATCGTGCTGAACCTGCTGACCAACGCCATCAAGTTCAGCCGCGCCGACGGCACGATCGAAATCTTTGCCTCGGTCGTATCGGCGGGCGAGATGGCATTCAGCGTGCGCGACAACGGCATCGGGATCGCGCTCGCGGATCAGGCGCGCATCTTCGAACCTTACGCGCGGTCCAGACAGGAGATTGCGCGGAAACAGGAAGGCACGGGTCTGGGACTTCCCATCGTGAAGGGGCTT
>JAFECN010000213.1 GCA_018242145.1 Pseudomonadota bacterium | reverse complement strand
TTCGCACGCTGGACAGCATCGACCGTCCCGCCATCGCCGCCTTGTGGCCGACAATGCGCGGGCAGAGCGCGGTGCTGCATGCCGGCGCCAACATTTCCGCCGATGCCGACCAGCTTGTCGATTTCGCGGTCATGGGGCAGGCCTTCGCGCGCGCGGTGCTGGGTCTGGAAAAACCTTCGCTGGGAATCCTCAATGTCGGCGAGGAAGACCAGAAGGGCCACGAGGACGTGCGCGAAGCGGCCCATATCCTGCGCGGCGCGGGCCTGCCCATCGAATTCAGCGGCTTCGTGGAAGGCGACGATATTTCCGCGGGCACCGTGGACGTGGTCGTAACCGACGGCTTCACCGGCAATGTGGCGCTCAAGACAGCGGAAGGCGCGGCCAAACTGGTCATTACCTTCCTGCGCAACGCCCTGACGCGGTCGCTGCTCGGCAAGATCGGCGGCATGTTCGCGGCGGGTGCGCTGGGGGCGTTGCGTCGCAAGCTCGATCCGCGCGCATCCAATGGCGGTGTTTTCCTGGGCCTCAACGGCGTGGTTGTGAAGAGCCATGGCGGCACCGACGCGCTCGGTTTCGCCAGCGCGCTCGATATGGCCATCGACATGGTGAAAGCGGATGTGATCGCCAAGATCGTGGCCGACCGCGCGCGCCTGGCGCCCGCGCCCGTACCCGCCGCCGGAGTAGGGGCCTCGTGAGCGTTATCCGGTCTCAGGTGCTCGGCTGCGGTGCGTTTCTTCCGGCCAAGATTCTGACCAATGCCGAACTCGCCAGGACGGTGGATACGAGCGACGAATGGATTCGCGCCCGCACCGGCATCGAACGCCGCCACATCGCCGCGAAAGGCGAGACCACGTCCGATCTGGCATTCCACGCCGCGCAGGCTGCGCTGAAGAATGCGGATGTCGGCGTCGATGAACTGGATCTGATCATCGTCGCCACCACGACGCCGGACGAAACATTCCCGTCCGTCGCCACCAAGATTCAGGCGCGGCTCGGCATGACGCGCGGCGCGGCGTTCGATGTGCAGGCGGTGTGCTCCGGGTTCATCTATGGCCTGTCGGTTGCCGACAATTTCATCAAGGCCGGGCAGGCGAAGACGGTTCTTTTGATCGGCGCGGAAACCATGTCCCGCCTCATGGACTGGAACGACCGCACCACCTGCGTGCTGTTCGGCGACGGCGCGGGCGCCATCGTGTTGCGCGCGGGCGAAGGGGCGGGCAGCGCGAAAGACCGCGGCGTGCTCAACACCAAACTCTATTCCGACGGACGGCTGCACGATCTTCTCTATGTCGATGGCGGCCCTTCCACGACCGGCACCACCGGCTTCCTGCGGATGCAGGGCAAGGAGGTGTTCAAGCACGCCGTCATCAACATCGCCGATTCGATTCTCGCCTCCGCGAAAGAGGCCGGGGTGGATGTGGCCGAGATCGACTGGTTCGTGCCGCACCAGGCCAACCAGCGCATTCTGGACGGCACCGCCCGCCGCCTGCATCTGCCCGGCGAGCGTTTCATTTCCACCATTGCCGAGCACGGCAACACCTCGGCCGCCTCCGTGCCGCTGGCATTGGCCGTGGCGGTAGCCGATGGGCGGATCAAGAAGGGCGATCTGGTCCTGATGGAAGCCATGGGCGGCGGCCTGACCTGGGGAGCAGGGCTCGTCCGCTGGTAGGACGGAACCTGAAGGAACCCGCCTATCCCTTTGATGTTGACGGCTAATCCGGCTCCTCCTAGCTTGTGACCAGGCAATGACAGAGTCGGGGCCTTCATGACGACCAATACGCTCACCCGTGCAGATCTCACCGAGGCCGTGTTCCAGGCCGTCGGCTTGTCGCGCAACGAGTCCGCGCAGATGGTCGAGGACATGCTCGAAGAAGTCTGCGTCGCGCTCGCCAAGGGCGAGACGGTGAAGCTTTCCTCCTTCGGGACATTCGCGGTGCGCCAGAAATCGCAGCGCATGGGCCGCAATCCCAAAACCGGCGACGAAGTGCCGATCGCGCCGCGCCGCGTTCTGGTGTTCCGCCCCAGCCATGTGCTGAAGGCGATCATCAACGGCCAGACACCACCGCACGAGGCTGAAGAATGAGCGCCATCCCTGCAGGCATTCCTGCACCGGGGGGCAAATCGGCGCACGCGTTTCGCACGATCAGCGAAGTCGCCTGCGAACTCGACGTGCCGCAGCATGTGTTGCGCTTCTGGGAAACGCGCTTCGCGCAGGTGAAGCCGGTGAAGCGCGCCGGCGGGCGCCGCTATTATCGCCCCGAAGACGTCGATCTGCTGCGCGGCATCCGTTCGCTGCTCTATGCGGACGGCTTCACCATCAAAGGCGTGCAGAAAGTCTTGCGCGAGCGCGGTCTTCGCCATGTGGCGGAGATCGGCCGCGGCGAGGCGGTGTATGCGCGCGAAGCCGCCAAGCCGCTGCCGGAGAATGCCCCCCAAGTCTGGGCGGAAGAGGCGACGCATGCGCGCGCCATCATGGCCGATCTCGCGCGTGCGCATTTGCAGGACGAAGACGCAGCATCGGCGGATGCGCGCCCGCAACTCGACGAAGAACAGCGCACGAAGCTGGAAATCCTGCTGGCAGAATTGCTGCAGCTCAAAGGCCGGCTTCGCACCGCGCGGGCCGCGCTGATCTGATCGCGCTATCGATCTCTGCAACCTGCGATCTGTGCAAAAGACAATCGGCCTTTGTTTGCGTTGAACAATCGCCTTGGAATTGATCCGCGATTTTTGCCGCGCGAAAATGCGCGCATCACCAGATATCGTGGTTGTCTGCCTGCGGTTTCGATCGTTGGTAGTTGAATTGCGAAACGTTGGGGGTACCGCCCCCCGGTGTTCCTTTTCCTCCCCCGTTTACGGGGGCGGTGCTGCCCCCGCACTTCTTGCGGGGGAAGCGGACGGGGCCTGTGCCGCACCGCGTCCCCCTCCACCGCTTCGCGGTCCCCCTCCCCCGTGAACGGGGGAGGAAAACAGAAAAACCGCCGCTTTTCAGCGACGGCTACGGTCCGGGCGCAGTTCGAGAGTTGGGAGAAATGTACGGGACCACCGTTGCGCTGTCAAGGAAATTATAGATGGCGATAGGAACGAGTAAGTCTCGGGTTTTAAAACAAAAACCGCCAGATTGGCGGTCCGGCGGTTTCCGGGCGGAAATTTTTTTGCTCAGTTTAGACTTGCACTCAGGTGCTTGAGCCTCGTCTCGGTCGGCACATCGGCACCATCGCCTTCCCATGGACGCTCCCCGCCTTCGCGGCGCGCGATGGCTGAACGCTATCCCTGCGGAACGGGTCCGTGAAGATTAATGGTTAGCAGCGACGGCGATTGATCCTGCCTTATCTTCCATGAAGGAATGATTGCGAGGCGAAGTAGGCGGCGCATCCCATGCAGCAGGCAATCGTGAACGTATCTCAGGATCGGTGGTCTTCCCGCCGCAGCCGTGCGTTGCGTTTCATCCGCAAGCAGGGGGTTGGCGGCCTTTTCGAAACCGTAAAATCGGCAGGTGTGGTAGGCACGGCGGCATTCGTTCTTCGTCACGCCCGCTACAGCATTTGCATTTTCCTCGGCAAGCGATGGGATCGCGCGCACGGAGTGGATACCGGTGGGCAGATCGAGGTGGAGAATCTCGAAGTCGTCGGGCCCAACGCGAGCATGGGCTATCCGGCCGTTTCGACGTCGCCATCGACCTTCGCATACCTCTCCCGCTTTTTCCCGCAGAACCGCTCGGAATATGAATTCGTCGATCTGGGTTGCGCGAAGGGCCGCACGCTTCTGCTCGCCGGGCGGATGGGCTTCCGGCACATGACGGGCGTGGAATTCGCCGGCTCTCTGTGCACCATCGCGCGCGAGAACATCGCGCGGTATTCCGGGGCCGGCGATGTGCGCGGCCGCATCTCCGTCGTGCATGCGGATGCAACCCAATACGAACTGCCGCAGGAAAACCTGGTGCTCTACTTCGGTAACCCCTTCGGGCTTGAGTTATGGCCGACGATGCTTGCGAACATTGCGGAGAGCCTGAGAAAGAAACCGCGCCGGATACGGATCGTCCTCACGGGCAGCCTTGACGGCGCAATCCGGGAAACGGGACGCGTGATCACCGGCAGCGGACCATTCGTCCGCGTCGCGGCAGGCACGGCGCCGTTCTTCCTCGACACCTACCGGCCCTTTCACTACGAAATTTTCGACGCATCGGTCGGGTGAGCAAACCGAAGAAAAACGGATTGTGCGCTCTGCCCGGCAGGGCAACAGGATCGCAAGGTAATTATTCCTTAGAAAAGTGCCTGATACAGCCTGGAAAGCAGAATGTGCGACGGCGCATTCGCCGCGCAAAAAAAGCTTATGCTCGCGTTGCTCCGCGCGGATGCGCCTCTTATATTCCGCCGCCCGCGAACACCCCTATCGCGCGGAATTCATTGCAGGATCGACTGCATCGGTATCGGAGCGTGGCGCAGCCTGGTTAGCGCACCAGTCTGGGGGACTGGGGGTCGTGGGTTCAAATCCCGCCGCTCCGACCAATATTTCATCTGCCGGAAAACTGAACCGGAGCGTTTCGCCGCCCGCCGTCATCCGGACAGGGCAAAGTTGGATATCGCTCCAAAATCCCATCTGATATAGCTGGCTCCGTCAGGCTGCGGAATCGATGGGCATGGATTGCGAAATACGGGCGACGCGCCGCAGGGGGATGGGCTGGCATGCCATCACGTCCTTCCTGCTGCTGGCTTTCGCGCTGCAATCCTTTCTGACCCAGACCCATATCCACGGCGCTCATGGTTCCTGGGGAGCGCCCGCCTGCGTGGAGAAATGCGTCACGCACGTGCCGGCACCGGTATCGCCGTTCGACTCCACTGCCACCTGTCCGCTCTGTCAGGCGATCGTGCATGCGGGCGCGTTCTTCGTGCCCGGCGTGGTGAAGATTCTCGTGCCGCATCTGTGGCTGGCCTGCATGCTGCCGGCGGCCACACCGACGGCGCCGCGCTTCGTGCTTCCGCGCAGCGGCCTCAGCCGCGCGCCGCCGCGCTGATTCCAACATCCTGAATCGATCCGGCATCGCACCCGCGATGACCGTTCATGGCCGCCTTGCGCGCGACGTGCGCACGGCATCACCCGATTTTGCATGGAACGAGGAACAGAAAGGATGCGTCCAGCGAAGGACCGGGAGACGGCGAACGTCTCACTGCCTGGCCCTCTTTTT
>JAFECN010000212.1 GCA_018242145.1 Pseudomonadota bacterium | reverse complement strand
GGTGACCGAGGTTGCCGTTCTCGTATTCCTTGCCGGTGTTGTAGGCGCCTTCGGCGGAGTCGATGTAGTAGAACGCCTTGTTCATCTGCGTGTCGAAGCGCACGTCGTCGAACATGAAGAATTCGGCTTCCGGGCCGAAATAGGCGGTGTCGCCCACGCCGGCGGACGCCATGTATTTCTCCGCGGCCTTGGCGATGGAGCGCGGGCAGCGGCCATAGCGCTGGCCCGTGGTGGGCTCGACCACATCGCAGAACAGCACCAGCGTCGGCTGCGCGAAGAACGGATCGACCACGGCGGACTCGCAGTCGGGCAGGAGGGTCATGTCGGATTCGTTGATCGCTTTCCAGCCCGCGATGGATGAGCCGTCGAACATCGTGCCGTTCGTCAGCATGTCTTCATCCACCAGCGACAGATCGAACGTGACGTGCTGCCACTTGCCGCGCGGATCGGTGAAGCGCAGATCCACGAACTTGATTTCCTTGTCCTTGATCGTCTTCAGGACGTAATGGGCGTCTTTCTTCTCGGCCATGCTGGTCGTCTTTCCTTCAACGGTTGAACCGGTTCACCCCAAAAGCAATTCTCAGATCGCGTCCGCGCCGGTTTCGCCGGTGCGGATGCGGATGACTTCGGCGACATCGAGCACGAAGATCTTGCCGTCGCCGATGCGGCCCGTGCGCGCGGCCTTCTGGATCGCTTCCACGGCGGCTTCGAGGCGCTCGTACGACAGGACGATCTCGATCTTCACCTTGGGCAGGAAGTCCACGACATATTCGGCGCCGCGATAAAGCTCGGTGTGGCCCTTCTGGCGGCCGAAGCCCTTGGCTTCGGTCACGGTGATGCCCTGGATGCCCACGTCCTGCAGGGCTTCCTTCACTTCGTCGAGCTTGAACGGTTTGATGATGGCTTCGATCTTTTTCATATGTGCTCCCAGCCCGGCGAGTGTGAGCCGCCAGGCTTCTTCCGTTAAGGATTTAGCAGGGTTCATGCCAACCGCATGGACTGATATCCACAAGCAAAATCAGCGTGTTAGACGAATGGCCGCAAAGCTGAGCTTAGGATTGCACGAAATGTGTGCTGTTTGCACAAAAAACAAGCACGCCCGATTGGCGGCTTGCTACCCGCAGGACAGGCGGCGCCAAGGGCTATAAGCCTCCCGGTATGACGCTCTCGGCCGCACAGATCGAGCAATTCGTTGAGGAGGGCTTCGTCCGGATAGACGATGCCTTTCCGCGGGCCGTTGCAGAGAAGGTGCGCGAAATCCTGTGGCGCGATCTGCCGTGCGATCCGAACGATCCGGCGACATGGACGAAGCCCGTCATCCGTCTGGGCGAACATGCCGAGCCGCCCATCGCGAACGCCGCGAACACGCCGCGCCTGCACGACGCCTTCGACGCGCTGGTGGGACGCGGGCGCTGGTGGCCGTGCGACCGCATGATCGCGTTTCCGATCCGCTTTCCGCACCCGGACGATCCGGGCGATGCGGGCTGGCATGTCGATGCGAGTTTTCCGCCGGAGCAATATACCGACGATTTTCTGCACTGGCGCGTGAACTATCGCTCGCGCGACCGTCTGCTGCTGATGCTGTTCCTGTTCTCCGATACGGGCGAAGACGATGCGCCGACGCGCCTGCGCATCGGCTCGCATCGCGACATCGCGCGATTGCTGGTGCCGCATGGCGAGCGCGGCCTTTCCATCACCAAGTTGGGCGGCGAGGCGGTGGTAACCGCCGATTGCCCGGTTGCATTAGCGACAGGGGCAGCGGGCACCGTCTATCTTTGCCATCCCTTCCTGGTGCACGCCGCGCAGATGCATCGCGGCCGCGTGCCGAAATTCATGGCGCAGCCGGGCTTGATTCCGAAAGAGCAGATCGCACTGGAACGCGCCGACGGAGATTATTCGCCCGTCGAGCGTGCCATTCGCGGCGCCATTGCCTAGTTCACCGTGTGCCGCAGCACTGTGCCGGCGCGGGCGCCGGTGGATTGGTCGTTGCGGACGTTGATCTGCCCGTTCACCAGCGTGGCGTGATAGCCTCGCGCGCGTTGGGTGAAATGCGGTGCGCCGCCCGGGAAGTTGTGCACGATCTCCGGCCGTAGCTGCGTGACGCGCTCGAAATCGAACACGTTGATGTCCGCGCGCTTACCCACCGTCAGTGTGCCGCGATCTTTCAGGCCCATGATGCGCGCGGAATCCGCCGTCATGTGCTTGATGCCGTCGCTCAGGCTGAACACGCCGCGTTCCTTGATCCAGTATTTGAGGACGAATGTCGCCCAGTCCGCATCGATGATCTGCGAAACATGCGCGCCCGCGTCGCCAAGGCTGGGCAGGACGTGCTTGGAGCCCGCGAACACCTCGCCGATTTCATCCATGTCCTGGCAGAAGAGGCGATAGTTGAAGAGCGCGCGGCCTTCGGTTTCGCGCGACAGGCGCAGGAACATCTCCACGAAGCTTTCGCCGGTCTTGGCAAGATCGTCGCGAATGCTCTGGTCGCGCCCCGCGGTGTAGTTCGGCACCTCGCCATCGCCGATATAATAGGTGTGCTCCAGCGGCAGGCGCGTTTCCCCTTGCTCGATCAGCTTTGCCGCCGTCATCGGGTCCTTGATCGCGGCGACGCGGCCTTTCAGATCCATCGCGCGGATCTTGTCCCAGGTCTCGCCGCGGAAGGGCAGGGAGCATTGCAGGCCGAACATGAAGCCCGTGCCTTTCACCTGCAGGATCGCCGTCATGTCGCGGCCTTCGCAGAGTTTCTGCAAGCCTTCGACGCCGCGCTTGCCGTCGCCTTTTGATGGGCCGATGCCGTAGCTGAACAACACGCGCGAACCGGGTTGATCCGCGATGGTCGTCAGCACATCGCCGGTCGCGCCGACCGCCTGCATCAGTGCCTTGCGCGCGGACACGGCCTTGTTGATCTCCACCAGTTCCGACGGATCGGCAAACGTGCCGGGAATGGAGCGGCCGTCCGGCGCCTTGTGTGGCGCGAAGCGGTTGGTGGAGAAGCCCACCGCGCCATCGTCAATCGCCTTCGCGACGATGGCGGCCATGTGCTCTTTCTCCTGCGCGCTTGCCTGGTCCGCGAAGGAGCGGTCGCCCATCACATAGTAGCGAACGGCGCTGTGGCCCACGAGACCGGCGAGATTGATGCCGGGACGCAGCCTCTCCAGCGTGTCGAGATAGCTGCCGTAATCTTCCCACGTCCAGGGCAGGCCGGTCATGATCGCGTTGCGCGGAATGTCTTCGACGGATTCCATCATGCCCGCGAGGAATTCGCGGTCCTGCGGCTTGCAGGGCGCGAAGGTGACGCCGCAATTTCCCATCAGCGCGGTGGTCACGCCATGCCAACTGATCGGCGTGAGATCCGGGTCCCAGCCGACCTGCGCGTCCAGATGCGTGTGCAGATCGATGAAGCCCGGCGAGACGGTGAGGCCATCGGCGTCGATTTCCTCCTTGCCTTTGGATGCGATCTTGCCGATCTCCGCAATCGTGCCGTTCGCGATTCCGATATCGCCGGTGAACGCTTCGCTGCCGGTGCCGTCCACGATTGTGCCGCCGCGGATCACGATGTCATGCGCCATGGGTTTCCTCGAATATATCTTTGCCGCGAAGTGTAAGCGCTCACGGCCGTCCCGCAATCCGCGCGCATAAACAAAAACGCCTCCATGCCGCAGCGGCAATGGAGGCGCTTGTTATGCGATGCCGAAAAGACTCAGTTCAGTTCCAGCCCCTTGAGCGAGCCTTCGGCGCGCCAGTCTTCGAGCAGCTTGATGAAGGCGATGGAGCCCGCGCCGTAAGGACCGTTGCGCACGGCGGCGACGGAGG
>JAFECN010000211.1 GCA_018242145.1 Pseudomonadota bacterium | reverse complement strand
TTGGTGATCTAATTTGCCTCCCTTCCAAAGAGAGGTGCATCACATGGCACTACAAGGACACATTCAGGAGTTGTCCGAAAAACATAAGAAACTGGAAGAAATGATAGAGATGGAGCTGACCCATCCGGACTGGGATGAAGTCAGAATCCATGCTCTCAAAAAAGAAAAGCTTCGAATTAAAGACGAGCTCGAACGGCTGCGAGGCAGCATCCACTAAATCCCCGGCAGAACTATTCCGCAGCTTGCGGAACCTCCTCGCGGTCGAGGCGCATGATGAGCAGCGCCGCCAGCGCCGTCATTATGCCCGCCGCGAGGAATGCGGAACCGGGAAAATAAACCGGCGCCTTTGGACCGGTGAAGTAAGCGAACACGGTCGTCAGCAGCACTGGCGCGACGATCGACGTTATGCCGCCGATGCTGGCCAGCGCGCCCTGCAGTTCGCCCTGCTCGTTGTCCGGGACATGTTTGGAGATGATGCCGTTGATGGCGGGCATGGCCAGCCCCATCAGCGCCCAGACCAGCATCCACGGATACATCATCCATCCCTGCGTCGCGAGCGCATAGCCGGTGAATCCCAGTGCACCGCCGAGCAGCCCCAGTATCGCCGCGTTGTGCTCGCCGAGTTTGGGAATGGCGATGCGCGTGAGAAAACCGAATACGAACGCCATCACAATTCCGAGGAACGCCATCGCCCAGCCGAGTTGCGTCGTCGTCCAGTGGAATTTCAGATAGACATAGTAGCTCCAGATCACCGGGTTGGCGTCGTGCGCCAGCCGCATCAGGATCAGAACGCCGACAAAACCCAGCACCATCGGATAACGCTTCAAGGCAACCAGCGAACCGATGGGATTTGCGCGCCATAGCTCGAACTTGCGCCGTTTTTCCGCCGGCAGGGACTCTTTCATCACCAGAAGACCGAACAACGCATTCGCCACGGCCAGCGCCGCGGCGGCGAAGAACGGAATCCGCACGCCATATTGCCCCAGCAGTCCGCCGATAGCGGGGCCGACAACGAAACCGATGCCGAACGCAGCCCCCGTCAGTCCGAAATTCGCCGCGCGCTTCTCGGGCGGGGAGACATCCGCGATATAGGCGTTCGCCGTGGTGTAGGCGGCACCCGCGATGCCCGAGAGGATACGGCTTATGAACAGCCACCAGATGGTCGGCGCGATGGCGGTGATGAAATAGTCGAAGCCCAGAAACAGCAGCGATACGACAAGCACAGGCTTGCGGCCGAAACGGTCCGACAAATTCCCGATTAATGGCGAGAACAGGAACAGCATGGCGGCGAACGCCGTCTGTAACCAGCCGCCCCAGGCGGCGGACGCGCTCATCGCCGCGACATTGTTTGCGTAAGGGCCGGTGAGATCCGCGATGATCTTGGGCGCCACGGGGATGATGATCCCAAGCCCCACCGTGTCCACGAACATGGTGGTGAAGATGAACACCAGCGCGAACCGGCTGGCTTTGACGTCCGTCATGGAAACCCCTTGCTGATGCGTGACAATAGAATGCGACTGCGTTCCGCGCTTGTAAGAAATTTCCACCGGCCTGTTTGCGCGCCCAGGCGCGGCGCATCCGCAGGATCATCTCGACCCGCACCAGCAACAGCTTTGCCCTGGCGATGACGGCATCGGCGCGGGCTTTGCGCGCGGCGAATTCCCGGGAATAGCGGCCATGACGCAACCGGTTCCGGTTGCCGGGCTGCCCGCCTCTTTTGCGGCGGGGCGAAATGTCAGGGACCGGCGGCATTTATTCGAACCTCGAAAATTGGGGGGAGGGTGTCATATCCACCCCGCGCGGCGGGCGCGCTCGGTCGCGCGCGCGTCATGGCGCCGCCACAACTCCTCATTGGTGAGGGTTTCGTTTTTCCACTCTTCCTCGGTGAAGAGCGGCGGCTCGCCTTCATAAGGCGGGGGCACGGGCGCGGCGTCCGGCGGCGGAAGCTCCGCAACCTGCACCGGCTCTTCCTTGCGGAACACCATGCGGTGGGTGAATTCGCCTCGCAGCCTGGAAATCGCGATGCCAAGCTGCGCGCTAATTTTGGCGACGCGCGCTGCCTGGCCGATTTCGCCTTCGCGGCGGGCGGCCTGGTCGATGTCGTCCGGGTCGAGAGCGCCCGCGACGGTCAGGCTTTGCCCGACAAATTGGCTGAGTGCCGAAAGCTGCTGTTCCAGAAGCCCTTCGGCCAATCCCGTTTTGCGCCCGGCGGCGGAGGAGGTCATCATAAGAACAAACATAGAACATTATATAGGAAAATATCAACCGCTATCAGGTAAAAATTTTCAATATTTTCTAAGGTGCTGATATCAAAAGAGGAATTTTGCGGAACACCGCTCCAAAACGCGCGTTAGCTATGGGTGAGAGGGACAAAATTCGGGAGAGCACAATGAAGAAGATTCTAGCAGGCCTCGCCCTGTCCGCCGCGATGATGACGGCCGGTGCCGTCGCCACGGCTCCGGCGCAAGCGGCGGGCATCTATGTCAGGGTGGGCGACTACCATCACCACCATTGGCGGCATCGTCATCATTGGCGCGGATATTACTGGCGCGACCGGTATTGGCACCATCGTTACCGGTGCTGGCACTGGAGTCACCATCACCGCTGGCGCGGATGGTGCTACCGCTAAGGCTGCCTGAAATGAAACCCTCTCCCGAAATCTGGGAGAGGGTTTTCGTTTGGCCTCCGCCGGAACTCAGTGGCGGGCTTCAGCGGCTTTGTCGGCAGGTGAAGTGCCGGTGGTGGCGACAGGCTTCAATGTCGAGACGGATGCCGATTTCGAAGCCGTCTTGCCGAATTCCGGTTTCAGATGGCCGTCGATGAACGCGCCGGATTCGATCTTGATGTCCTGATGCACCACGTCCCCCGACATCCGCGCGGTGCCGTTCAGGATCACCTTCTTGGCTTCGATCTTGCCGTCGATCGTTCCGGCGAGTTCGACTTCATCGCCATAGACGGTGCCTTTCACCTTGGCGTTGTTTCCGATCTTGACGCCGACACCGCGGACATCGCCGTCGATCTCTCCATCGATCTGGATGTCTTCGGTGCTTTCGAGTTGTCCGGTGATCTTGAGCGCTTTGCTGATGACCGATGGCATGGAGGCTCCTGTTTTGGCTGGGGGTGAAAGCGGTTGCGCCGCGGCCTGCGGCTGGGCGACGGGTTGTGCGGCGGGCTTGGGCGCCGGCGCGGCGCCGCTTGTGCCGGTGTCGGCCGGCTTGTCGTTGCGGTTGAAGATCGTCATGGCTGTGTCTCCGGAAGTTGATCGAGCGTTTCGAAATAACTGATCGGCCGCCACGGCATGCGGCCGTCGAAATGGGCGCCGCGCGCGACACTGATCGTGTGGTGGAAAATGCGCCCGTCGATATGGGCGGTTTCTTCCACCGCGACGGTGGGTGCAAAGACCCGGCCTTTCAGCGAGCCTGCGATCACGACCTCTCTGGCCACGATGTCGCCTTCGACATGGCCGCCCGGCGCGATGACGAGCTTGAGCGCCGCGATCCGCCCGATCACCACGCCGCCGATGGTGAGTTCGCACTCGGCCTCCAGCACGCCGCGAATTCTGAGGCTGCTGCGCAAATAAGACGGGGGAAGTTCAACGCCGCGCGGTGCGGATAGGGCTCTGGCGTCTGGGCGGCGCGACAGGGCGAACATCGACAGTCCCGTTCAAGGTTCAGCCCCCGCCGCCCTGCGCGTGGGATCATGACAGATCGGAGAGGTGGAGCAAGTGCCGATCGATCGCACGCGCGATGAAATTTCGCGATTGCGCGCGGGGAATGAGCGGCAGGCAGAACGCAACCTTCCTCTTTCTTTCGGAAAGAGAAGGAAGATTACGCAATCTCCTTCGTGCGTTCGCGCAGCTTGAATTTTTGCATCTTACCCGTGGAGGTTTTGGGAATCTCGGCGAAGACGACATAGCGCGGGCATTTGTAGCGCGCGAGTTTCTCGCGGCAGAACGCGATCAGCTCTTCGGCTGTGACATTTTCGTGACCGGGCTTCTTCTCCACGAAGGCGCAAGGAGTCTCGCCCCACTTCTCATCGTCCTTGGCGACCACGGCCACGAACATGACGGACGGGTGCTGCATGAGCGCGTCTTCCACTTCCAGCGAGGAGATATTCTCGCCGCCCGAAATGATGATGTCCTTCGAGCGGTCCTTGAGCTGGATATAGCCGTCGGCATGCATCACGCCGAGATCGCCGGAGTGAAACCAGCCGCCCGCGAAAGCCTCCTGCGTGGCTTTGGGATTCTTGAGATAGCCCTTCATCACGATGTTGCCGCGGAACATGACTTCGCCCAGCGTCTCGCCGTCGGCCGGCGTCGGCTCCATCGTCTCGGGGTCCATCACCGTCAGCGCGTCGAGCGCGTGATAGCGCACGCCCTGACGCGCCTTCTTGGCGGCGCGGCCGCCCTTGTCGAGCGCGTCCCAGTCTTCTTTCCATTCATTCACCACGGCGGGGCCGTAGGTTTCGGTGAGGCCATAGACATGGGTGACGTTGAAGCCCGCATCCGCCATGCCTGCGAGCACCGCTTCCGGCGGCGGCGCGGCGGCGGTGATGAACTGCACCGTCCAGGGAATTTCGCGCCGCTCGTTCTCCGGCGCGTTGATGAGCGTGGACATCACGATCGGCGCGCCGCACATATGCGTGACCTTGTGATCGGCGATCGCGTCGTAGATCGCTTTCGCCCGCACCCAGCGCAGGCAGACATGCGTGCCGGCCAGAACCGAGAGCGACCACGGGAAGCACCAGCCGTTGCAATGAAACATCGGCAGCGTCCACAGATAGACCGGATGGCGCGGCATGTTCGCCGCGATGACGTTGCCATAGCCCATCAGCGCCGCGCCGCGATGATGGAAGACAACGCCCTTGGGGTTGCCGGTGGTGCCGCTGGTGTAGTTCAGCGAGACCGCGTCCCACTCATCCGCCGGGAGCAGAGGCTCGAACGCGGGATCGCCATCGGCGATGAAGGCTTCGTATTCGATTTCGCCCAGCATCTCGCCGGTTTGCGGGAACTGCGGATCGTCATAGTCGATGACGATGGGCCTCGCCTTGGCGAGTTTCAGCGTTTCCTTGACGGTGGACGCGAATTCGCGGTCGGTGATCAGCACCTTCGCTTCGCCGTGATCCAGAATGAAGGCAAGGGCGGCGGCATCGAGGCGCGTGTTCAGCGTGTTGAGCACCGCGCCCGTCATAGGGACGCCATAATGCGCCTCCAGCATCGGCGGCGTGTTGGCCAGCATCACCGCGACGGTGTCGCCCTTGCCGATGCCGCGCTGGGAAAGCGCCGAGGCAAGCTTGCGGGAGCGCTCGAAAAACTGGGCGTAGGTGAACCGCTGCTGTCCGTGGACGATCGCGATATGATCGGGGAATGTCCGGGCCGCGCGTTCGAGGAATGTGAGCGGCGTGAGCGGTTGGTAGTTCGCGGGGTTCCTGTCGAGATCGGTGTCGTAAGGATTGCGCCGGCCTATGATGGGCTTGAGACGGTGCGCCGGGCGCAAAGCTGCCGCGGCCCCGCGCCGCACGAAGGATTTCGGCGCGCGAACATTTCTGAGCGGCGCCGGTTTGGCCGTTGCCCGGGCAGAGGCTTTTGGAGCCTTCGGCGCCGCCGCGCGCTTTTTGGCGGATTTTCGCACGGCCTTGCGCGCAGGTTTCTTTGCTTTTGCCGGTTTGCGGGATTTGCCCGCGGACGTGCCCGTCCGCTTTCTGCCCTTGCGCGATGCCATGTGTCGAATGCCCGAAATTTCAGCCGGCGTGAGGCTAGAGAAATGCGCAACGCCCATCAAGGATTCAACATGGGAGAGGCTATCCCGTTGGCGGGAGGTTTCCTGACGGGAGCGACAGATGCCGTTGCTCAGCGTCTTCGGCGCGGCCCTGTCCCAAAAAAGCCAAGCTTGTTCTATCCTCTGCGCGCCGCCCGAACCGGGCGGCCGTTTTCTTTATGCGCGTTCCATGACCAACGCCTTCCGTTCCGTCGCGGCGATCCTGTTTTCGACTCTCATCTTCCTGATGGGCGGCGGGCTTCTGACGACGCTCATCCCGGTGCGCGCGCATCTGGCCGGATTCTCCGATTTCGGTCTCGGTGCCGTCGGCTCCTTTTATTATGTCGGTTTCGTTCTGGGCTGCTTCACCGGCCCCCGGTTGTTTGCCCGCGCAGGACATAGCCGCACGTTCGCCGTTGCCGCCGGTCTTGCCACCACCGCCACGCTGCTGCAGGCGTTGCAGGTGACGGTCTTCGCCTGGATTTTCACGCGCGGCCTGTTCGGCTTCGCCGCGGCCATGCTCTACATGACGATGGAGAGCTGGCTGAACGACCGGGCCACCAACGAAACCCGCGGCCGCATCTTCGCCTCTTACATGGTGGTGAACTATCTCGGCCTGATGCTCGGGCAATGGCTCTTCGTGACCAGCAAGCCTTCGAGCTTCTCGCTATTCTCGCTGGCGGCGATCTGCTACGCGCTCTGCACGATACCCGTGGGCCTCACGCGCACGCCGCAGCCGCTGGCGACGAAAGTCCCGGCGCTCAATCCGCTCAAGATATTCCGCGTCTCGCCGGTGGGCGTCGCGGGCTGCATCGTGGTGGGATTCGCCAATGCTGCGGTCTGGGTGTTCTTGCCGGTTTATGGGCAGGATCACGGCATGACGCGGGGCTTGCTGGCAGGGCTCATGGTGGCGTTCACGCTGGGCGGCGCGTTGAGCCAGATGCCCCTGGGCCGCCTCTCCGACCGCATCGACCGGCGTTATGTCATCGCCGGGGTGACGCTGACGGCGGCGCTGGCGGGAATCGGTCTTTATGCGTTCGGGGCTCAT
>JAFECN010000210.1 GCA_018242145.1 Pseudomonadota bacterium | reverse complement strand
TTTCCTCCCCCGTTTACGGGGGAGGGGGACGCGGTGCGCCACAGGCCCCCTCCGCTTCCCCCGCAACAAGTGCGGGGTCAGCACCTCCCCCGTAAACGGGGGAGGAAAAGGAACAGCAAAATGCACAAGCTCTAACGCTACCCTCGCCCTGACCGGGCGTGGCGACAGGGAGGGATTCTTCTGGAGAAGCCGAGACTGCGCGCAAGCGGGTCCATGACGCCGAACCGGATGCTCAGTCCCTCACAATCGCCAAGTTCAAGGTCACGCCCTCATAAGCGATCAAAGGAACCGCGTGGCGTCAAAGGTGGAGGGATTCTTCCATTCAAATGCACCGGGGGCGGTACTCCCCACGTTTCGCAATTCAACCACCAGCGCTCGAAGCCGCGAGCAGACAACCACCACATCTGGTGAAGCGCGCATTTTCGCGCGGCAAAAATCGCGGATCAATTCCAAAGCGATTGTTCAACGAAAACAATGCCCGCACGAAGCGCGTTATTTCTGCTCCGGCATCACCACGCGCAGGTGCAGCTCCTTGAGCTGCTTGGGCAGCACTTCGCTCGGCGCGCCCATGAGCAAGTCCTGCCCCTGCTGCGTCAGCGGGAACATGGTGACTTCGCGGATGTTCTCTTCACCTGCCAGCAGCATGACAACGCGTTCAAGGCCCACCGCCAAGCCGCCATGCGGCGGCGCGCCATAACGGAAGGCATTCAACATGCCGCCGAACTTGGCTTCGGTTTCTTCCGCCTTGTGACCGGCAATCTCGAACGCCTTGATCATCACTTCCGGGTCGCGGTTACGGATCGCGCCGGAGAGCATCTCGTAGCCGTTGCAGACGATGTCGTACTGGAAGACCTTCAGCTTCAGGATCTCGTCCTTGTCGGCGGAACTGAACGCCAGGAATTTCTCGCGGTCATATTGCGGCATGGAGAACGGGTTGTGCGAGAAGTCGATCATCTTCTCGTCCTCGTTCCATTCATACATCGGGTAATCCACCACCCAGCAGAACTTGAAGACGTTTTCTTCGATGAGCTTCAGTTCGTTGCCCAGCCGCGTGCGCGCAAGCCCCGCGATCTTCGCCGCGCGTTCTTCCTTGGCGTCCGCCGAGAAGAACAGCGCGTCGCCCGCCTTCACGCCGCAACGCTTCGTCAACTCCGCCAACGCATCGGCTGGAATGAATTTGGCAATCGGGCCTTTGCCGGTCAGCGTGCCGTTTTCGTTTTCGAGAATGATATAGCCCAAACCCGCCGCGCCTTCGCTGCGCGCCCAGTCGTTCAGCTTGTCGAAGAACGAGCGCGGCTGCGGCCCAGCGCCCGGCCCCGGAATGGCGCGCACGGTCTTGTTCTTGAACGCCTTGAACTCGACGTCGCCGCGCGCGAACACGTCGGACACGTCGCTGATGAGAATGGGATTGCGCAGGTCGGGCTTGTCGCTGCCATATTTCAGCAGCGCCTCGTCGTAAGCGATGCGCGGATACGGCGCCTTCGCCACGGTGCGGCCATGGGCGAATTCCTCGAATACGCCTTGCAGAACCGGCTCGGCCATTGCGAACACGTCGTCCTGCGTGACGAAACTCATCTCGACGTCGAGCTGGTAGAACTCGCCCGGCGAGCGGTCGGCGCGGCCGTCTTCGTCGCGGAAACAGGGCGCGATCTGGAAATAACGGTCGAAGCCCGCCACCTGGATAAGCTGCTTGAACTGCTGCGGCGCCTGCGGCAGCGCGTAGAACTGCCCCGGATAACGGCGGCTCGGCACCAGAAAATCGCGCGCGCCTTCCGGCGACGACGCGGTGAGGATCGGCGTCTGGAATTCGGTGAAGCCCTGATCGAACATCCGCTGACGGATGCTGCGGATGATATTGGAGCGCAGCATGATGTTCTTGTGCAGCCGCTCGCGGCGCAGATCGAGGAAGCGGTATTTCAGGCGAACCTCTTCGGGATAATCCAGATCGCCGAACACCGGCAGCGGCAATTCCTGCGCCTGGCTCTGCACCTTCAGCGAGCCGATGCGGATTTCCACCTCGCCGGTCGGCAGATCCGTGTTCACGGTCTCCGCCGTGCGCGCCACCACCTTGCCGGTGATGGTCACGACCCATTCCGAGCGAACCTTGTCCGTCTCCGCGAAAGCCGCCTCATCCGGCTCGATCACCGCCTGGGTGATGCCGTAATGGTCGCGCAGGTCGAGGAAGATCAGCCCGCCATGGTCGCGGCGGCGGTTCACCCAGCCCGAGATGGTCACGGTGCGGCCCACATCGGCGGCGCGCAGGCTGCCGCAGGTATCCATCACGCCTTGGGCGTTGCGCGAGCGGTAAGGATGGGCTTCGGACACCGGAGATTCCTCGGAAAACGGCGCGTATGTGGCGGGTTAGGCCCCTTGGGGTCAAGTCCGGTTTGGGGGCTTCAAATGTCGCAAACAACCCCTAGTCTGGCCGCCGCAAATCAGGGGATTTGACCATGCGTTTTGCCCGCTTTTCCGCCGCCGTCGCGCTCGCGCTGTGCACCGCCCTGCCCGCCGCGGCGGCCGGCACCGACAAAACGGACCAGCCCCGCAACGTGTTGCTCTTCGTGGCCGACGGCCTGCGCTATGTCAGCGTCACGCCGCAAAGCGCGCCCACCCTGTGGAAGCTCAAAAGCGAAGGCGTGGACTTCACCAACAGCCACTCGCTTTACCCCACGATCACCACGGTGAACGCTTCGGCCATCGCCACCGGCCACTACATCGGCGACACCGGCAATTTCGGCAATGTGATCTACACCGGCTTTCCGATCGCCGGTGCAAAGAACGCGCCCATCACCTTCCAGGAAGACGATGCGCTGCTGGGCGAGCTTACGGCCCATTACAACGGGAACTACCTGAACGAGACATCGCTCATCGCCGCCGCGCGCCAGGCCGGTTACGCCACCGCGATCATGGGCAAGGTCGGCCCCACCGCCATTCAGGACATCACCCAGCGCGACGGCAAAGGCACCATCGTGATCGACGACGCGCTGAACACACCCAAAGGCATCCCGGTCGCGCCGGAGATCGACGACGCCATCAAGGCAGCGGGCCTGCCGCTCACCGCGCCGAAGACAAACGTGCCCAACAACGAGCAGCAGAAATACATGATCGCCGTGGCCACGAAGGTCGTGCTGCCCAGGCTCGCGTCGTCGGGCCATCCCTTCGCGATGGTGTTCTGGTCCCGCGATCCCGACGCCTCGCAGCACAGCCAGAAGGACAGCCTCGGCAAGCTCACGCCCGGCATCAACGGCCCCAGCGGCCGCGCCGGCATCAAGGACGCCGACGATACGCTGGCCGCGCTGCTCGCCGCGTTG
>JAFECN010000020.1 GCA_018242145.1 Pseudomonadota bacterium | reverse complement strand
TCGCCAAGGCGCAGGAGATCGTCGCCGCGAACAAGGGCGCGATCATCCCGCAGCAATTCGAGAATCCTGCCAACCCGGACATCCATCGCCGCACCACCGCCGAAGAGATCTGGAACGACACCGACGGCAAGGTCGATGTCGTGATATCCGGCGTCGGCACCGGCGGCACCATCACCGGCGTGGGCCAGGTGCTGAAAGCGAAGAAGCCCTCCGTCAAGATCATCGCGCTGGAGCCGGAGGATTCCGCCGTGCTCTCCGGCGGCCAGCCCGGCCCGCATCCCATTCAGGGCATCGGCGCGGGGTTCGTGCCTTCGATCCTCGACCGCAAGGTGATCGACGAAGTCATCACCATCGGCAACGAAACGGCGTTCGACATGGCCCGCCGCGTCGCGCGCGAAGAAGGCATTCCGGTGGGCATTTCCTCGGGCGCAGCCATTGCCGGCGCGCTGGAAGTCGGCAGCCGCCCGGGCATGGAGGGCAAGACGGTCGTTGCGATCATTCCCTCTTTCGCCGAGCGCTATCTGTCGACGGCGCTGTTCGAGGGCATCGGCTAGGCGTTCGCCTCGGTATCCGTGTCGTCCATGCCCGCCTTGCGCCCCACGCGCTTGAGGAAGAACGATGCGGCCAGTCCGAGCGCCAGCGCCACGCAGCCGATAAGCAATCCGCCTTCGCCGGCAAACACCGCGCTGCCGGATGCGCCGATTTCCACCTGCACGAAGGTGATCGGCAACATACCGGCGAACGAGCCGATCAGGTAATCGCGCCACGAAAGCTCCGTCAGCGCGAGCAAGGTGTTGATGGCGCTATGCGGTGGGCCGGGGATGAGGCGCAAGATGGCCACCGCGCGCCAGCCGCCTTCTTCGGCGCGCCGGATCATGCGGCCGATGCGCGGCGAGTGATCCAGAACCCCCTCACCGCCCATGAAGCGTGCGAAGCCGAAACCGGCGGCGGCACCCAGCGTCGCACCCACAATGGCCCACACCAGACCCCACACCAGTCCGAAGATCAGACCCGCCGCCAAGCCCAGGATCGTGCGCGGAACCCAGAGCAGGCTGGCGGCGATCTGCAGGCAAATGAAAATCAGCGGCGCCCAGGGATTGCCTGCGATCATGTCGCGGATGGTCAGTGGATGAATGTCATGGCGATAGAGGATGCCAAGAACGATGCCCGCCACGATCAGCAGCAGGGCAACGCCGCGCGCGATGGTCTTCGTCACGTTGATGTTCGAACCTCAAATCGCGGCGGTGAATCTAGCCGACCGGCGGGCTTCGGTCCTCCCGGATTTTGTTAATCCGGGAAAAGGCTACCGCGCGCGCCGTTTCGGGCGCCCTTTGAAGGCATTTGGCGGAAAATTGCAAACCATCCCATGAGGCTGCGATGGTGTTTCCCGGAAGAGTCGGCAACATGCGGAACCGACGCCTTGCGGAGATTCTCATGGACGCGGAACCGATCAGGCCGGTACACATCGGGCCCTGGACCGCCATCGGCCTTTTGATCGTGGCGTTCGCGATCCTGGAAGTTGTGCTGCCGCAGCTTCGCACCGCCATCGCACCGCGCGTCTCCCTCGCCACCCCGCGCGACATTGTCGCGGTGCAGGCCGTGAGCAGCATCGTGCTGGTGTGGGCGCTGTTCGGCGCGGCGTGGGTTCTGCTGCGCCTGCGCGGCCAGACCTTGCAGAGCATCGGCTGGAACGTCTCGTCCTCGATCTGGGGCTGGCTGCTCGGCTTCGTGATCGGCGTGCTCTATGCGGGCTTCGTGGTGACGGGGATGATCCGCGCCGGCGCGCCGGTCCTCACCGACTGGTCACTGTTCCGCATCCTTGTCGCACTCGGCATCGGCATCTCGGCGGGCGTCTGCGAGGAAGGCGTCTTCCGCGGCTTCGTGATGACGCAGGCGCGCGACGGCGGCGCGCACTGGATCGCGCAGCTTCTTTTGTCCGCAATCCTGTTCGGCCTCGCCCATGTGGGCTGGGGCAGCCTGAGCGGGCACGAAGACATGGCGCAGATGATGGGCACGGTTGCCGCCACCGCGGTCCTCGGCCTGCTCCTGGGTGCCATCTATCTCGCCAGCGGCCGCAGCCTCATCCCGCCGTTGATCGCGCACGCCACGATCGATTTCGTGATCGAGCCGTGGCTTCTGCTCTACGCCATCACCGGCGGCCATTTCTGATTTCCCGCGTCGGGATCATGGAGATGCAGAACACATTGCGTTGACGCGCGTTCCTCCCTCAAATGGCGATCCGCCTTCGAGGGAGATTTCGCATGAAGCTGTATTATTCGCCGGGCGCCTGTTCGCTCTCGCCGCATATCGTCGCCGCCGAAGCGGGCATTCCGCTGGAACTGGTCAAGGTCGATCTCAAAACCCACACGCTGCAAGACGGCAGCGATTACTACCTGATCAACCCCAAGGGTTACGTTCCGGCGCTGAAGCTGGACGACGGCACCATGCTCACCGAAGGTCCGGCCATTGTGCTTTATCTGGCGGACCTCAGGCCCGAAACCGGACTTGTCCCGGCCGCCGGCATCGGCCGTTACAAGGTTGTCGAATGGCTCACCTTCATCAACGGCGAAATTCACAAGAACTTCGGCCCGCTCTTCGGCAACGCCTCGGACGACGTAAAAGCTGAAGCGAAGGCCAGGATCGTCAAACGCTTCGACTATGTGGATTCGCAACTCGCCGGAAAACCGTTCCTCACCGGCGAAGTGTTCACCGTGGCCGACGCCTATCTCTTCGTGATGACGACGTGGTCGCACCATGTGAAGATCGAATTGCCGGAGAACCTGCGCAAATTCTTCGACCGCGTGTCCAAACGCCCCGCCGTGCATCAGGCGATGAAGGAAGAAGGTCTGGTGAAGTGATCCACCCGCAAGCGGAAGACTGAATCACGTCAAATCCGTGTACGGATTATAGGCGACTTCCCACAAATGCCCGTCCGGGTCGGCGAAGTAACCGGAATAGCCGCCCCAGAACACATCCTGCGGTGTCTTCACCGGCTTCGCGCCGGCGGCGAGCGCTTCGGCGAACACCTTGTCGACATCTTCCCTGGACGGCTCGTTGTGCGCGAGCGCGATGCCGCGAAAACCGGCACCATCATGCGGCACCGTCGCGTCCTTGGCGAGTTCTTCGCGCGGATAAAGACCGAGCCAGCTTCCCTCCAGGCGAAACATGATCATGTCGTCGCCGTCCTTGTAATTGTGAAGCGGGAGGCCAAGCCCGTCGCGATAGAAAGCCAGCGATTTCTTCAAATCCGCAACACCCAGCGTAACCAGCGCGATTTTCGGCTTCATGTCGGTCCTCCCACAATTCATATGTTCTCATTTTGTTCTGTCACCGTCAACACCGAATCCGAACGCTGCTGCCAAATCCTGTCAGGAGAGTTTGAATTCCAGGTGGACCGTATTCTGCGAAAGCTCCTCGCCACCCGCCGAACCATAAAGCGCCCGGGCGGCCGCGTTATCCGTGTCGGTCAAAACCCACGCGACATGGCAGCCGAGAGTGCGGCCCCGATCGAGCAGCACCTCCAGAATCTTCTTCGCAAATCCCTGCCGTCGATAAGAAGGCGCAACGCCTACTTCGTTGATCCACAACTCCGCCGGCTTGTCGGGATGGATGTAGTGCACCGCCGACGCGAAACCCACAACGATACCGCTGTCCATCGCGACTGCGATATGGTGGCGCGGATCGGCAAGGAATTCGCGCGCCAAATCCGCGCGCACGGGATAGTCGAAAACACCCGATGCGGCGCGCGTGAGAGCATCCTCCTCACCCGCACACAGCATCCGGACGGTCACGCTCATCTGCGCTTCAGCCAGTGCGCATATTGCGGCGGCAAGACGTTCTGCGGATCGGCCACGCCCAGCGCCCTCGCGGCGTGATAGGGAAAATGCGGATCGTCCAATTCCTTGTGCGCCAGCATGACGAGATTGGCCTGGCCCTTCGCGATAATGTCTTCCGCTTGTTGCGGTTCGTTGATGAACCAGCCGACAGCCGCGAACACCGCGGCCTCTTCCTTGATGCGCGCGGCGATGGGCGCCATGAACGCCGGGCCCCACGGCACGCCGGAGATATCGGGCGTGTTGAAGCCGAGGCTCACATCGATGATGTCCATGCCCTGATATTTGAAGGCCTTCACGAGCTGGATGGACTCTTCCAGCGGCTGGCTGTCTTTCGTGAAGTCGTTCACGCCCAGCCGCACCATCAGCGGATATTGCTCCGGCCACACCGCGCGCACCGCCTTCAGCGTGTCTATCAGGAAGCGCGAACGGTTCTCGAAGCTGCCGCCATATTCGTCCGTCCGCTTGTTGGCGATGGGCGAAAAGAAGCTTTGCGCCAGATAGCCATGCGCGAAATGCAGCTCCAGCCATTCGAAGCCCGCCGCCAGCGCGCGCTTCGCCGCCGCCACGAAATCACTCTGTATGCGGATAATTTCATCCTTGCTGAGTTCGTGCGGCACGCGCGGCAGGTTCGCGCCGAAGGCGACGGGCGACGGTCCCAACGGGTCCCACGCACGCGGATCGCCGGGCGGGATATGATCGTCGCCCTCCCACGGGCGATTGGCGCTCGCCTTGCGCCCCGCATGCGCGATCTGGATTCCCGGCACCGCGCCATGCGTCTTGATGAACCTGACAATCGGCGCCCAGGCTTCGGCCTGCCCGTCGTTCCACAGCCCGGTGCAACCGGGCGTGATGCGCCCCTCCGGCGACACCGCTGTCGCTTCCGCGATCACCAGCGCCGCGCCGCCGATGGCCCGCGCGCCCAGATGCACCATGTGCCACTCGTTCGGCACGCCGTCGTCTGCCGAATACTGGCACATCGGCGAAACCACGATGCGGTTCTTGAGCGAAACGCCCTTGAGATGGAATTCGGAAAACAGTTGCGACATGGAAACTCCGCGCGAAAATTATTTCAGCAACGTGGCAAGCAGATCCGGCCGGTCCGTGCAGATCGCATCCAGCCCGCAATCGATCATGCGTTTCATGTCGGCTGGTTCGTCCACCGTCCAGGCGCCGACTTTCAGGCCCAGTGCGCGGGCGAAACTCACGCGCATCGGATTGATGTCGCCATAAGGCGGAAACCATCCGTCGCCGCCCGCGGCCTTGATCGCCTTGAGGATCGAGCCGTCATATTTCACCGCATCGTAGCCGCCTGCCCAGGGCGAGCTTCCCGTCTTCGCCCAATGCCGCAGCATTTGCAGCGCGGGTTCGGCGGGCGGGTCGTCCTCCGGCGGCACCGGGCCATCCGAAAACCAGCTTTGCGCCAGCGTGGTGAACCAGCATTCGGTGGCAGGCGCGAGCGTCTTGGCATGCAGCAGCGCCGGCCAGTCGAAGCCGACGAAGATCGTGCGGTGCAGATAATCGGCCGCGCGCAAAACCTCCACCGCCGCTTCCGCCAGCGCGACGGGATCAGGTCCCTCCTCCCGATTGGCGAAGGAGGTTTTCAACTCCACCTGCAGCCAGAAATCCTGCTTCGCCGTTTTCGCGACGGCGACGACATCGGCCAATGTCGGAATGCGCTCGCCATCTTCAGCCCGGACATCGGGATGCGCGGCGGCATATTGCGACTGCGGATCGCAGCGCCCAATATCGAAGCTCTCCAATTCCGCCAGTTTCAGATCCTTGATGCGCGGCGTGGGCCGCGTGAGCCAATGGCCGTTCAGCCGCGTGATCTCCGGCTTCAGGCGATAGTCGTGATAGACCACCACCTGCCCGTCCTTGCTGAGTTGCACGTCCAGCTCCGCGCCATCCGCCCCACGCGCCACCGCGTCGCGGAACGCCGCCAGCGTATTTTCCGGCGCAAGCCCCGCGCCGCCGCGATGGGCGATATTGAGAATTTTCGGCAAACTGCCCTCGTTCGTGGTGACGGCGAACGCTAACCCGGCGCGCTCAATTCAGCCAGCATCTGTTCCAGAACGAGGCAACCAGCACCAGCGGCGTGCGCGCGTCGAACGCCAGCACCGGCAGGCTCACGATCTCCCGCTGCAACACCATTTCGCCGTCATGGCTGAGGCGTGACAGCGCCAGGCTTGGCCTACGGCGGCGCAGCACATCGCCCAGCGCCTCGCAGCGGACCTTGAGGTTCTCGCCGTCGTAGATCTCGCCCAGGCGGCGCCCGCTGGGATCGAAGCCGTAGAAGCACAGCATCCCGAAACCCGCGACGCGAACGCGGAAATCTCGCGCGCGCTCCAACCTCTCCAGAAGCAGGATGTTGGGAAGAAGCGCCGCGAAACGGCGCGACGGGAAATCGCGCCCCATCACCATGCCGCCATGCGGCTGCGCTGTCTGCCATGCGTCGATGAGAGACAGCGCCGAGGGATGGGACGCCTTGTCCATCTTCGCGATGCAATGCTGCAGATGGTCCTGGCGGCGCGGCGACCGCTCCAGCACGAAACCCAGCGCTTGCGTTTCCATTTCCCGATCCCCAGCCGCCTGCTCTTGTTCTCGCGCGGCAAAACGCGGCGCATGACAACCAATCGCGCCCTTCAAATCAATGCGCGCGCGAAAAGATTTTCGGGAAAATATTTTCCTGTTCGCGGTGTTGAACGCAAATGGCACAGATGCGCGCATCGCATCTGTGCCATCGTTCGAAAACAAAACAGATTTCGTCGCAAAACCGCTCAGTGTTCGCGCGGACGGTTCTTCCCAATGAAGCCGAACATATGCCCCGCGACATTGCGGATCTGAATCTGGTCGCTGCCTTCGGTGATTCTGTAGCGGCGATGGTGGCGATAGATGTGCTCGAACTGCTTGTGGCGCGAATAGCCCCAGCCGCCATGCACCTGCATCGCCCAGTCGGCGGCGTTGCACACAAGGTTGTTCCCCTTGTAATTGCACATGCTCACCTTGTCGGAGAGATAAAGCTGGATCTCCGGGCCCGTCATGCGGTCCATTTCCCACGCGGTGCGATAGATCAGCCAACGCAGCATTTCTGCTTCCGTCTGCAACTCCACCAGCGGCCACTGGATCGCCTGGTTGCGCGACAAGGGCTTGCCGAACGGCTTGCGCGTGTTGGCGTAATCGATGCTCTCGTTAATGCAGTATTGCGCCGCGCCTAGGCCACTCGCCGCCTGGCGGATGCGATTCTCGTGCACGAAATGCCGCGCCAACACCAGGCCGTTGTCCACCGGCCCGAACACCGCGCTGTCCGGCACCCACACATCCTTGAACGAGACCCGCGCGTGATCCGTCGGCATGTTGAAGGTCCACATATATTCTTCGATCTTCACCCCCGGATCATCCATCGGCACGATGATACAGGTCAGGCCTCGCGCGTCGCCGTCATTGCCGGAGGTACGGCAGAACACCATGTCGTGCGAGGCGGTGTGAACGCCGGTGTTCCACATCTTCTCGCCGTTGATGCGCCAGCCATTGCCGTCCTTCACCGCGCGCGTCTCCATCCACGTCGCATCGGAGCCGTGCTTGGGCTCAGTCAGGCCGAACGCCAGGCGCACCGTGCCGTTCAACATGCCGGGCAGAACCGTCTTCTTCTGCTCTTCCGTGCCGAAATCCCGCATCATCAACACCTGCGGAAAATTGCCCACGACCGAGCTTTCGTTCTGCAGATCGTTGAAGAGGCCAAGCCCTTTCGCCGCTAGATGCTCGCGAATGATGGCCATCGCCAGATTGCCGATATTCTTGCCACCGAATTCTTCCGGCAGCGCCAGCCGCAGGAATCCCGCCTTATCGGCGCGCTTGCGCATCTCGCGCAGCAGATCTTCCCACTCCTTGCGCGGCAACCCGCCGTGCTCGAAATCGGTCCGTGCCCATTCACGGCGGTGATCGAAAAAGCGGTCATTATCGTCTTGATGTTGCAGCGGCATGATCTCGCGATCGATGAAGTCGTCGATCTGGCTGAGAAGTTCCGTGATGTGTTTGGGGATAGAAAAATCCATGGTGTTTCCTCCGATAGCTGTTGGAAGAACCTAAACACGGGTCCTCCGCCGCGCCAATCGCGCTCTGCGCCTTCCGCTGCGTCTGCTTCCGCTACGAAAAGGAAGATTGATCTCCATCAAAAACCGCTGCCAAAATCGGACTGACAAATAATCAGAACCGGGGAGAGATGGCCGTGGACAAAACAGCGCCGCATGCGATTGCAAAGACCGAACATTTCGATGTCGTCATCGTCGGCGCCGGCATTTCCGGCGTCGGCGCCGCCTATCATCTGACCCAACAATGTCCCGACAAGAGCTTCGTCGTGCTCGAAGGTCTGGAGAGCTTCGGCGGCACCTGGTGGATGCACCGCTACCCCGGCATCCGCTCCGACAGCGATCTCTACACCTTCGGCTACCGCTTCAAGCCGTGGACGGGCGCGCCCATCGCGGGCCGCGACGAGATTCTGAAATATATGGGCGAGGTGATCGACGAGAACGATCTCGCAAAACACATCCGCTACCGGCACAAAATCCACACCGCCCAATGGTCCAGCAAGGACAATCTGTGGACGCTGGAAGGCGAGCGCACCGACACCGGCGAGCCCTTGCGCTTCACCGCCAACTTCCTGTGGATGTGCCAAGGCTATTATCGCCACGCCGAAGGCTACACGCCGCATTGGAAAGGCATGGAGAACTTCAAAGGCCAGATCGTGCATCCGCAGACCTGGCCCGAAGACCTGGACTACAAGGACAAGACCGTCATCGTGATCGGCTCCGGCGCCACGACGGCGACGGTCGTTCCCGCCATCGCCGGCGATTGCAAGCACGTCACCGTGCTGCAGCGTTCGCCCACCTATTTCATTCCTGCCCGCAACGCCAACGAGCTTGCCGACCAGTTGCGGGACCTCGAAATTCCGGAGGAGTGGATTCACGAGATCACGCGCCGCCAGATTCTCAAAAATCAGGACGACTTCACCCGCCGCGCCCTTGAGGAGCCGGAAGCCGTAAAGCAGGAATTGCTGGCGGGCGTGCGCGCCTATCTCGGCCCCGATTACGACATCGAAACCCACTTCACGCCGCGCTACCGCCCCTGGCGTCAGCGCATTGCCTTCGTGCCGGAGGGCGACTTGTTCCAGGGCATCGCCTCCGGCAAGGCCTCCATGGTAACCGATGAGATCGAGTGCTTCACGCCGAAAGGCATCCTCACCAAATCCGGCAAGGAGCTGGAGGCCGATATCATCATCACCGCCACCGGCTTCAATCTCAGCGTGCTCGGCGACATCGCCTTCACGGTGGACGGCAAGCCGGTGGATTACGCCCAAACCGTCACCTATCGCGGCATGATGTTTACCGGGGTGCCGAACATGGTCTGGATCTTCGGCTATTTCCGCGCGAGCTGGACGCTGCGGGTGGATATCATCGCCGATTTCGTCTGCCGCCTGCTCAATCACATGACGAAGACCGGCAAGAAGAAGGTGGAGGTCGCGCTCCGCCCCGAAGACAGGGACATGAAGCTCCTGCCGTGGATTGACGAGGAGAACTTCAATCCCGGCTATCTCATGCGCAGCATGCACCTGCTCCCCAGGCGTGGCGAGAAACACGAATGGCAGCACACGCAGGACTACTGGCGCGAGAAGACGGAAATCCCCCTGATCGATCTCACCGGCGCGGAATTCCGGTACAGCTAGGCAATCGTGCCGCGCACGAACGCAGCGCACGTCTCGGATCGCTACAGTTGCATTGCAGCATGTGCGTTCCGCGCAACACGCGCATGACTTTTAACCAACGCCGTTGACTTGGGTTGGCCCCCGGCGTACCCACGACGCCGTTCGCGGCATGGGGCCACGAATGCGATTCTCGCGCGGGAAAACCGGCTGAACATGAATAGTCGATTGATCATGAAGGTTTCGACGGCCGCACCGTCCGGGCTGCCCGGCGGCGATCGCGCCGTATCCGCTCGCGAGGTGAACGCGCGTTAGGGCCTCCTAACATCGTTCGAGTTCCACCCTCCCGAGCCTGGCTCCGGAGGGTTTTTTGTATCTGACATCCCTCACGTCAGGTTCGGGCAAAGACTAAAGAAACGCCCGTAACATGTCTGATATTGCTGAAGAAATAGATCTCTCCAACGCAGGCGCCCGTGTCACCGGGCATGGCCTCGATGCATGGATTCTGGAAGCGCGCGAGATGCTCAAGCTCGCGTGGCCGCTGGTGCTCACCCAACTCGCGCAGATGGCCATCATGACCACCGACGTCGTGATGCTGGGCCGTCTGGGCAAGGTCGCGCTGGCGTCGGCCGCGCTCGGCAACACGGTGTTCTTTTTCACGTGGCTGATCGGGTGCGGCCCCGTAGCGGCGGTGTCGCCGATGATCGCGCACATTCTGGGTGAACGTCCCAACGATCGCGCCGGTGTGCGCGCGGCCACGCGCATGGGCTTCTGGGCGGTACTGTTGCTCTCGGTGCCACTGGTCGGCTTCCTGTTGATGACGCGCCATACGCTGCTGTTGCTTGACCAGACTGACGAACTGGCGACGAACGCTGGGGTATTCGTGAGTGCGTTGTGCTGGGGTCTGCCCTTCTCGCTGGGCTATCAGGTGCTGCGCAACTTCTCGACAGCACTGTCCAAGCCGAACGCGTCGTTGTGGGTGATGGGTTTGGCCATCTTCTTCAATGCGTTTGGAGATTACGCGCTGATCTTCGGTCATTTCGGCTTCCCGAAGCTGGGTCTGCTGGGATCCGGAATATCAAGTGCATGCTCATATGCGTTCAGCTTCGTGGCGATGGTCGTGGTGGTGCAGCTCACGCCGTCCTTGCGGAAGTACCGCATCTGGCGGCGCTTCCATCGCCCGCATATCGAGAAGCTATGGGAGGTGTTCCGGCTCGGCATGCCCATCGGCATGACCATGATCTTCGAGGCCATGCTGTTCAATTCGGCGACGTTGATCATGGGAACCTTCGGCACCGCCGCCGTGGCGGCGCACCAGATCGCGCTCAACGTGCCGTCCATCACCTTCATGGTGCCGCTCGGCATCGGCATGGCGGCGACGGTGCGGGTGGGCTTGGCGGCGGGCGCGCGCGACGGCGAAGCGGTGCGCCGCGCGGGCTGGCTCGCCATCGGCATGGCGGTCGCGTTCATGGGCTGCACCAGCATCCTGATCTGGAGTTTCCCCGACCGGATCGCGAATCTCTACTTCGCGAACGCCGCCGCCAACGCGGACGTGATCCGGCTGGCCATCGTCTTCCTGCATGTGGCCGCGGTCTTCCAGATCGTGGACGGCGTGCAGGTGACCGGCGCCCTGTCGCTTCGGGGCCTGAAGGATGCCCGGGCGCCCATGTGGATCGCGGGCGCCAGCTACTGGCTGGCGGGCTTCCCGGCCTGCCTGCTCTTCGCCTTCGGCTTTGGCCTGAAGGGGCTGGGCATCTGGATCGGGCTGGCTTTCGGCCTTTTGGTGGCGGCCGCCACGATGTGCCTGCGGTTCTGGTACCTCAGCCGGGGGCGATAAGCGCCGCCGGCCAGGACCCCTATGGTCCTCGCGGAATCCCTGATATTGTGACGGTCTGCTTCGGCTTACCCGTTTGGGAGGACGGTCCGATGCGCAACCTGATCATTGCCGCCACCGCGCTTTTGGCCACCGCCGCGTTTTGCTCGCCCGCTTTCGCAGGCGACACGCTCGGTCCGAATGACGAAGTCATTCCGGTTGTCGCGCCCGGCGATATGATCGGCGTGGCGTGCGGCCCGCTGGCTGTCGCGCCGAAAGACAGCGACGTGCGCGTCGTGCTCACCGTATCAGCGAAGCCCGGCGAAGACGTGCCCGGTTACGGCAAAGTTCTTGCGACCGACCAGAAGGTCGCCGCGGGCGGCGTGCAGGTGACGGTGCCGGATCTGCCCGACATCTCGGACCACACTTACGACCTCAAGGTCTATGTCGTGGATGCCAATGGCGCGCAGACCTGCGACGCCGGCCATGTGAAGGTGGCGCAACAGCGCTCAAAGCAAACCGGCGGCGATCACTCCTAAGGCTACCGCCGCAATCCAGATCGCGATCCGCACATGCTGGGTGCGAAGCGCCTGCGCTTCGGCGATCTGGCGCACCGTATCGGGATGCAGCCGCATCCCGCCATCGGCGAGCATCGCTGACACCAGTTCGGCATTGCGGAGTAATTGCGGAAGATCGCGCGCCAGGCGGCCGAGCGCATTCACGCCGTCGCCCATTTCCTTCAG
>JAFECN010000209.1 GCA_018242145.1 Pseudomonadota bacterium | reverse complement strand
TTTTCGCATTCAGAGGCTCTCGCTCAGTAGATGTTCTGCGCCGCGACCATGGCGAAGAGCATCGGGATCGAGAGCATGGTGTTGACGCGGCTGAACATGCCCGCGGGCTTGGCGGCGGCGGCGCGCGCCTCCGCCGTCAGGTCCGGATAGGCGTTGCCGATGTTCAGCGCCTTCTGCTGGTTCGGCCAGATGATGAACCAGACGTTGAACCACATGATCGTGCCCAGCCACATGCCCACGCCGATGCTGATCGCCTTCGGATTGGCGAAGCCTTCGATGGCATCCAGCGTATAGGCCTGCACCAGATAGCCGTTCAGCGCGGCCAGGATGATGCCGAACACGATGGTGCTCATCGCGCTCCAGCGGAACCACCACAGCGCCGCCGGGGTGATGTATTTGCCGAGTGCCGGGCGAAGCTCCGCCGGGATCGACGGGGTGGTCGGCGTGGAGACGAAGTTGAAATACCACAGCAGGCCGATCCACATCACGCCGGACAGGACATGCATCCAGCGCACGAAGAACGGCCAGAACAGGGTTGCGTCGTAGCCCTGGATATAGACGTAGAGAACGAACATGAGCACCGCGAGCACGACGCCCGCGATGACGGTGTTTCTGAGGTTGGAAAAGAATGCAGCCATGAATCGGCCCTCCCCTGCCGCGACATGAATCGACGGGGATGAGTCTTTCCCGAACCGGGAGCCAAATCCAGAGCTTCGCGCCGGAAAGGCCTGCAAAGATTGCGTGAATTTCCTCCCCCGTTCACGGGGGAGGTGCTGAGCGAGCCCGGCCTTGCGCCGGGGGATGCGAAGCGGAGGGGGGTCCGTGGCGCACCTCGGCCCCTTCCACCGCTTCGCGGTCCCCTCCCCCGTGAACGGGGGAGGAAAGTTCAGAGCGTCAGCTTCTTGGGGCGGCGGATGGTGTACCAGGTCACGACGATCAGGCGGGTGACCATGACGGCCGTGAAGAACGAGGTGAGGATGCCGATCAGCAGCGTCACCGCGAAGCCGCGCACCGGGCCTTCGCCCAGCTCAAACAGGATGATCGAGGCGATGACGTGCGTCGCGTTGGCGTCCACGATGGTGGACATGGCGCGGCGGAAACCGGAATCGATCGAGGCCACGATGGTTCGCCCGTTGCGATGCTCCTCGCGGATGCGCTCATAGATCAGCACGTTCGCGTCCACCGCCATGCCCATGGTGAGCACGATACCGGCGATGCCCGGCAAGGTGAGCGTGGCGCCCAGCAGGGTGAGAATCGCCAGAAGCAGGATGACGTTCATCGTCAGCGCCACGTCGGCGAAGATGCCGAACATGCCGTAGCGCGCGAACATGAAGAGCGCGACCAGCGCCAGGCCCGCGAGGGTGGAGATCTTGCCGGCGTGGATCGCGTCGGCGCCAAGCTCGGCGCCGACGGTGCGGCGCTCCAGCGGTTTCAGCGGGGCGGGCAGCGCACCGGCGCGCAAGAGAACGGCCAGATCGTTGGCCGTCTGGATGGTGAAGCTGCCGGAGATTTCGCCCGAACCGCCGAGGATCGGCTCCCGGATCACGGGCGCTTCGATCACCTTGTTGTCGAGAACGATGGCGAAGAGCCGGCCGACATTCTCTTTCGTGGCGTTGCCGAACTGGCGCGCGCCCACGCTGTCGAACCGGAAGGTGACGACGGCGCCGCCATTCTGCTGGTTGAACGTGCCCTGCGCGTCGGTGAGGCGGTCGCCCGACACGATCACGCGCTTTTCGAGCACATAGGGAATCGGCGGGGCGCCCTTCTGCGGATTGTCTTCGTAAAGAAGCTCGTCGCCGATGGGCACGATGCCCTTCTGCGCCTCGGCGGCGTTGGCGTTCTGGTCCACGAGCTGGAAGGTCATCTTCGCGGTGGTGCCCAGAAGCTTGATGAGGCGGTCGGGATCGGAAAGGCCCGGCACCTGCACGACGATGCGGTCGTCGCCCTGCCGCGCGATGGAAGGCTCCTTGGTGCCGAGCTGGTCGATGCGGCGGCGCACGACTTCGATGGACTGGTTGACGATATCGTTGCGGGTGCCGGTCTTGTAGGCATCCGTCATCTTCATCGTGATGGTGCCGTCGGAGGTCGCGATATCGTAGGCGCGCGCGCCGACGGAGAGCATGCTGCTCGTCACCGCCGGGTTGAGATTCTTCAGGATGTCCTGCGCGTCGCCGAGGCGCGCGGCGTCCATGATGTGGACGGATACGGAATCCTTGCCCGCCTGCAGGCCGTTATAGGCGATGTGCGCCTTGCGCAGGCCCGCGCGGATATCGCCCACCAGGGTGTTGAGGCGATCCTTCTGCACCTGGTCGAGCTCGACTTCGAGCAGAAGATAAGAGCCGCCCTGCAAATCGAGGCCGAGGCTGACCGTCTGCTTGGGAAAGAACGGCGGCAGGCGGTCGCGCAGATTCTGGGGCAGCGCGTTGGGCAGCGCGATGATGATGCCCGCCAGCAGAATGAGCAGCGTGACCGTGCGCGACCAGGAAGAAATCTGCATCATGGCGGGTTAGTCGTTCGCCGGGGCGTTCTTGGGGCGCACTTCGCTGAGCGTGCCCTTCACGACCTTGATCTGCACATTGTCGGCGATCTCCACCGTGATCTCGGTGTCTTCCGCTTTCACGGGCTTGGTCACCTTGCCCACGATGCCGCCGGCGGTGACGACGGTGTCGCCGCGCGCCACGCCTTCCACCATCTTGCGGTGCTCTTTCATCTTCTGCTGTTGCGGACGGATGAGAAGGAAATACATGATCGCGAACACCGCGATCAGCGGCACGATGGACGTAAGGAAGGAATCCTGCATGGAAAGGGCGGCCCGGTTCGATTGGGCGCGGACTATAACCGCGCAGGGCTTCATTGCAACCGTGATACATCAAGGACTTAGCAGGTGAAAACAGCGTCCGGAAGCGCATGGGAGCGCGTGCAGACACGGATCGCGGACGCGCTGGAAAGGCTGGCGCCGCCGGCGGTGCGCCATGCCGCACCCGATACGGGCGATGCCTTCGTGTGGGAGCCCGCACATGGAGGACTTGTCATGGTGCCGCAGGCGGCGGGGGTTCCGCTGCCGCTGCTCAAAGGCATCGACGCGGCGCGCGACACGCTTCTGGAGAATACGCGGCGCTTCGCCGACGGGCTGCCCGCGAACAATGCCCTGCTCTGGGGCGCGCGCGGCATGGGCAAGTCGTCGCTGGTGAAAGCGGCGCATCGCGCGGTGAACGAAAACCGCAAAGGCGCCGCGCGGCTGGTGCTGGTGGAGATTCACCGCGAAGAGATCGCGAGCCTGCCGGTGCTGCTGCGGCTTTTGCGCGACAGCAAGCGGCGCTTCCTGCTCTATTGCGACGATCTATCCTTCGACCGCGACGACACCAGCTACAAATCGCTGAAGGCCGCGCTGGAAGGCGGCATCGAAGGACGGCCAGCGAACGTGTTGTTCTATGCCACCAGCAATCGCCGCCATCTGATGCCGCGCGAGATGATGGACAATGAGCGCGCCACCGCGATCAATCCCGGCGAGGCGGTGGAGGAGAAGGTTTCGCTGTCCGACCGCTTCGGGCTGTGGCTCGGCTTTCACAATTGCGGGCAGGACGACTATCTGGCGATGGTGGATTCCTACGCCGCGCATTTCGGATTGAAGATGGCGCGCGAAACGCTGCACGCCCGCGCGCTGGAATGGAGCGCCACCCGCGGCAGCCGCTCCGGCCGCGTCGCGTGGCAGTTCATTCAGGACGTGGCGGGAGAGTTGGGAAAAGCGCTTTAGGCAAGTTTCAGATCGGTATGGATGAAGTCATTGCCGGTGCACAGCAGCGGCAGCGCTTCCGACTTCGCAAGCGCATAGGCGAAGCAATCGCCGAAATTGAGACCTGCCTTGTGACGGCCCTTGCCGTATGTCACCGCCGCTTCCCGCGCAATGCGAAGCTGACGCTCATCGAAGGGGTGAATGACGACGCGATAACCTTCGAGGAGAATTTCGACGTCACGCCAAGCGCGCGCCACACGCTTGCCCGCCGTCACGATTTGCAACTCCAGAATGGTCCCCGCCGAGATCAAGGGCCTGTTGGACGTTTCCAGCTTTGCTCGCAATTGGCGTTCATCAGGCTCCCCCAGAAGAATCGCCATCAACGCCGAGGTATCGACAGCAATCACTTGGGTGCGCCGTTTTCGTCGTACATATCCTCCATAATCTCCTCATAGGAAGGAGCGTCCGGTGGAATGGCGGCTCGAAACCGGGCCAACGCTTCGTCGATACGCTTCTCACGGGCCTCCCGATCGTTCGCGGCCGCGCGCAGGCTTTCGTCCAGCGCTTCGGACACGGCGGCGGTGATCGTGGTGCCTTTGAGTTTGGCGAGCTTGCGCGCCTTCTTGGCGACGTCGGCGTCCTTGATATTGAGGGCACCCATTTGCGGCCTCAGGAAGAAAGAACAGAATTTTCTTCCTTATACCGGAAACGGCCATTTCCGGCAAATTTCGCGCATTAGCTGTCGTTCGACGCGGTGACGATGGCGCGGGGGTCGATCGGCTTCATGTTGCGCCGAATCTCGAAATGAAGCTGCGGCTGGCGCACATCGCCCGTCTCGCCCACCGTGCCGATGACATCGCCTTTCGCGACGCGCTGGCCGCGCGCGACGCCAATGGAGTCGGCATGGGCATAAGCGGTGACATAGGAGTCGCCGTGCTTGATGAGGATGAGATTGCCGTAGCCCTTCAGCTCGTTGCCGGCATAGGTGACGACGCCATCCGCGGCGGCGTGGATCGGCGTGCCTTCGGCGGCGGCGATGTTGATGCCGTCATTGCGCTGGCCCCCGCCGGAGGAACCGAAGCCGGCGATGATCCGGCCGCTCACGGGCATGACGAAGCCGGAGGTGAGATTGTCGCCGACGCGCGTGTCCTGCGGCGCGTAATCGTCGCGCGGCGGCACATAGACCGGGCGCTTGCGCGGCGTGATGCTGGGTTCTTCGCGCACGGCCACGCGCGTGGTGGGCGCGGCGGCGGGCGCATCGCGGCGATAATCGCGCGCGACGCGATAGTGGCGCGGCGCGGAATGGCCGTAGAAGTCGGCGTAGCTTTCGCGCGCGTCCTGATAGGTTTCGCAGCCGGACAGCAAAGCGGCGCCGCCAACGCACAGCGCGATCAGCGCGAAGCGTTTAAGTGTTTCCCCGCTCGTCCGGTTTGCGCGCATCCTGCGGCAGCCCCTCGATCATCGGCACATACATCACGGGGAGAAGGTTCTCCCGCGTTATGCCGTGCTCACCTTTGACGATCTTGGTTAAGGATTGGGAAACGCCGCGCGCACTTTGCGCATCGCCGCCAACGGGCGCGATCAGGATTCCGTTGGGTTTTAACTGTTCGATAAGTCCTTGAGGAACCTCGGGAACCGCCGCCGACAGCAAAATCCGGTCGAACGGCGCCGCCTCCGGCCAGCCTTTCAGGCCGTCGCCATGCCGCGTGACGATGTTGGTGAGGTGTATCTTTTTGAAACGCTCTTCAGCCTGCGCGAGCAAAGGCTTGTGGCGCTCAACCGTATAGACCATGCGGCAGAGCGGCGAGAGGATCGCGGCCTGGTAGCCGGAGCCGGTGCCCAGTTCCAGCACGCGATGTTTCGGCTCGATTTCCAGCGCCTGGGTCGCGAACGCAACGATGTAGGGCTGGCTGATCGTCTGTCCGCAGGCGATGGGCAGCGCGGAGTTCGCGTAAGCCTGCGTCTCGAACGGTTGATCGACAAACAGATCGCGCGGGATGGTTTCGATGGCCGAGAGCACGCGCGTATCGGTGATGCCCTGCTTGCGCAGCGCCATGACGAGTTCGATGGCGCGGCGGTCGGTCATCGGAACGACGCGCGCAGTTTCTTGAGCAGGTCGAATTCGGTGAGATTGAGGTGCAGCGGCGTGATCGAGATCTTCTTATCATAGACCGCACGCAGATCGGTGCCCGCGTTCGGATTGGAGCGCACGCGCTTGAATCCGATCCAGTAGTAAGGGTTGCCGCGCATGTCCACGCGGCGGTCGAGCGTGGCGGTCTGCATGTCGCGCTTGCCCTGCTCCGTGATCTCCGTGCCCGCCACCTTATCCGGTTCGCAATCGGGGAAGTTGACGTTCATCAACGTCTCCTGCGGCCAGCCGATCTCGATCAGCTTGCGCACGATCGTGGGGCCGTGCGTTTCCGCGCACTGCCAGCGGACCTGATAGCCCTCCTCGAAACCGTAAGCCTGCGACAGCGCGATGGAGGGAATGCCGAGCGCCGTGCCTTCCATCGCGCCCGCGATGGTGCCCGAATAGGTGACATCGTCGGCGATGTTGGAGCCGCGATTGACGCCGGAGAGGATCAGGGTGGGCGGATTGTCCTTCATAATCTCGGCCACGCCCATCATCACGCAATCGGTGGGCGTGCCGGTCATGGCGTAACGCTTCTCGCTCACTTCGCGCAGGCGCAAGGGCAGCGTGAGCGTCAGCGAATGCGAGGCGCCGGACATTTCGGTTTCCGGCGCGCAGACCCACACATCGTCGGTGAGCGCGCGGGCGATCTTCTCGGCGACGGCAAGCCCCGGCGCGTGGATGCCGTCGTCGTTGGTTACGAGGATGCGGTGTTTAGACATGACGCCAACCTTTTCCTCCCCCGTTTACGGGGGAGGTGTCGAGCGTAGCGAGACAGAGGGGGCGTTCGGCGCGCTCCCCCTCCACCGCTTCGCGGTTCCCCTCCCCCGTGAACGGGGGAGGAAAAGTAGCGGTGCAGCGCATGCGCATCACGCCACTTTCTCGATCTTCTTCATCCCGCCCATATACGGCACCAATACGTCAGGAACGCGAATGGAGCCGTCCGGCTCCTGATAGTTTTCCATGATGGCGATGAGCGTGCGGCCCACCGCGAGGCCGGAACCGTTCAGCGTGTGGACGAGGCCCTTCACCTTGCCGTCCTTGCCGCGATAGCGCGTGCCCATGCGCCGCGCCTGGAAATCGCCGCAGTTGGAGCAGGAGGAGATTTCGCGGAAGCGGTTCTGGCCCGGCAGCCAGACTTCGATGTCGTAGGTCTTCTTCGCGGCGAAGCCCATGTCGCCGGTGCAGAGCGTGACGACGCGGTGATGCAGGTTGAGACGCTTCAGAACTTCCTGCGCGCAATCGGTCATGCGCTCATGTTCGGCTTGCGAAGCTTCCGGCGTGGTGATCGAGACGAGTTCCACTTTCGAGAACTGGTGCATGCGGATCATGCCGCGCGTGTCCTTGCCGGCGGCTCCCGCTTCGGCGCGGAAGCAGGGCGTGTAGGACGTGAAGCGGAACGGCAGCTTGTCTTCGTCAACGATCTCTTCGCGCACGAAATTGGTGAGCGTGACTTCCGCCGTCGGGATCAGGCCGTAGCGGTTCTGGCGGATGGCTTCCCGCAAGTCGCCGGTCTCATCGACAAGGATTTCGCCGCTGATCGCCCAGAACTGGTCGTTCTCGAATTTGGGAAGCTGCGCGGTGCCGAAGAACGCCTGATCGCGCGCCAGGATCGGTGTCTGCATCTCGGTGTAACCGAACGTGTCGGTGTGCAGGTCGAGCATGAAGCTGCCGAGCGCGCGCTCCAGCCGCGCGAGGCCGCGCGTGAGATAGACGAAGCGGCTGCCGGAGACTTTCGCGGCGCGCTCGAAATCCATCATGCCGAGCGCTTCGCCGAGGTCGAAATGTTCCTTGGCGTTGTTCAAACCGGGATTGCTGCCGAAGGCGCGCGCGGACACCGGCACGTTGTCGTCCTCGCCGCCGCCGTCGGGCACGTCGTCCTGCGGCAGGTTCGGAATGCCGGCGAGGATCTCGTCGATCTTTGCCTTCAGGGCGCGTTCCTGCTCCTCGCCTTTCTGGATGTCGTCCTTGAGACCCGCGACTTCCGCCATCAGCGCAGCGGCTTGCGCTTCATCTTTCTGCGCCTTCGCCTTGCCGATCAGCTTGGAGGCTTCGTTGCGGCGCGCCTGCTTGGTCTGCAACGACACCAGAAGCTCGCGCAGTTCCTTGTCTTTCGCGGCGATGTCATCCGCGAGGAAGGATGCGATTTCTGCATAGGCCGGGCGGCGGGACAGCGCCTTGACCCAACCGTCCTTGTCGTCGCGTATCGCCTTGATGTCGTGCATGGCCGTGAATCCTTGAATGGGCCGGTAATGGCATGGGGCGTTTAGAGGGTAAAGCGCTTCATTTTTCCTCCCCCGTTTACGGGGGAGGTACCGAGCGAAGCGAGGTGGAGGGGGCAAGTGCCACGCTGCGGAAGACCCCCTCCGCATGCGCTTTCGCGCATGCCACCTCCCCCGTAAACGGGGGAGGAAAATTACGCAGCGCGTTCCGCGTCTTTCTTGGCGCGGTCGCGTTCGATGAAGCGGACGCACCAGATCGAGATTTCGTAAAGGCCGATCAGCGGGATCATCAGCGACAGCATCGAATAGGGGTCCGGCGGCGTGAAGATCGCGGCCACCGCCACCAATCCCACGATGGCGTAGCGGCGCATGGAGCGGAGCTGCTGGCTGGTCACGATGCCCACACGGCCGAGCAGCGACAGCAGCACCGGCAACTGGAAACACAGCCCGAAGGCGAAGATCAGCGTGGTGACGAAATCCAGATAGTCGCTCACCTTGGCCTGAAGCTGGATGCCGAGGCCGTGCGGGCCATGGTTCGTCTGATAGCCCAGGAAGAACTCGATGGCGTAGGGCAGCATGATGAAGAATACGAAGGCGCCGCCCATCACGAACAATATGGGCGATGCAATGATGAAGGGCAGGAAGGCCTTGCGCTCGTTCTTGTAGAGGCCCGGCGCGATGAACAGATAAAGCTGCGTCGCCACCACCGGGAACGCCAGGCACACGCCGCCGAACATGCCCACCTTCACATAGGTGAAGAACGTCTCGTAGAGCGCCGTATAGATCAGATGATCGTTGGGCTGGCCCTTGAGCGCATTCGCCAGCGGCCAGGTGAGGAAGGCGTAGATGTATTTGGCGAAGGCGAAGCAAAGCACAAAGCAGAGAACGAAGGCGATCAGCGACCAGATGATGCGCCGGCGCAATTCGACGAGATGATCGAGCAAGGGAGCCTTGCTCTTCTCGATCTCCGCTTCGTCTTCGGCGCTGCGATCGCTCATGGCTTGGTGTCTTGCGCGGGCGCTTCGGCGTGCTCGGGAAGCGGCGCGTCCTGCGCGGCGTGATTGTGCTCGTCCATCGCCGGGCCGGGATCGAGCGGCCCCTGCAACGGGCGCATCACCGGCGGCGCATCCACCGGCGTGTTCATCTCGTTCTCCAATTCGGAGAGCGGGCGCTCGCGGCGCAAATTCTCGATCTCGGCGCGCAGTTCATCCAGTTCGGACTGGCGCGCCATCTCGTCGAAGCTCTTGCGGAACTCGTTGGCCATGCCGCGCGCCTTGGCGACCCATTGGCCGACCATGCGCAGAAGGCGCGGCATGTCCTTCGGCCCGACCACGACCAGGGCCACGACCAGGAAGATGAGGATATGGCTCCAGCTTAAGTCGAACATTCTGTTCCGAAGCGCTGCGCGGACATGACCCCTCCCCCGAACGCTTCGCGTTCGGACCCTCCCTCAAGGGGAGGGTGGATTCTTTAGCGGCCGACCGAATCCTTGTCGTCGCGCGGCAGCGGCTGGGGCGGTGGCGGCTGGCGATGATCGTCTTCGCCTTCGCGCAGGCCCTTGCGGAAGCTGTTGATGCCGCGGGCGACATCGCCCATCAGATCGGAAACCTTGCCGCGGCCGCCGAACAGAAGCAGCACGATCACGGCGAGAATGAGGATGTGCCAGATGCTGAGCGTGCCCATGAAACTCTCCTGATGGCTCCCGTCGAGTCTTATATAGGATGCGGGCGCCTTTCGCGGGGTTAAAGCGCGACACATCCGCTAACGCAAGGAAACTGCGCGCGAATATCACCTCCCCCTTGTGGGGAGGTCGGAAAATTCGAGCGCAGCGCAGAATTTTCCGGGCGGGGGAGCGGTGCTCGATCACCCCCACCCGAAAAAGCTTCGCTTTTTCGACCTCCCCACGAGGGGGAGGTGATTCACCCGATCAAAATCTCGCCTTTTCGATCCATCAGGGCGGCGAGCGTTCCCAGCCTTTTCTGGACCGGCTCGCCCGCGATGCGCTGGCGGCGGCTGGAAACGTCCAGAAGAACGCGGGTGGGCGTCAGCCTGAGCGGATAATGCGGCAATTCGCGCTCGGCGGAGGCGGAGAGCGAAAACGCCAGCCGCGCCGCCAGGCCGATGCGGCGGGCCAGCCGCTCGTCTTCCTCGTTGAGGAGATCGTGCGCGCGGACATCGCGGGGGAAATCCTCGTCGCCGGAATAGCGGTGGAAGATGGCGGTGGCGATCAGCGCGCGTTCGCGATGCGTGGCCCCGGCGAAGGGCGCGGTGACGACCTGGTTGAAAGCGCCGACGGCGCGGTCGTCCGGGTGGCGGCGCCAGCCGATGTCGGAGAACAGGCAGATGGCGCGGCGGATGCGGCGCTCGGCGGCCTTCTCGCCGGGGAATAGCGGCGCCATCCAGTCGAACATCTCGTCGGCATGGCGCGGCACGCGGCTGACGCGCGCATTGGAGGCCAGGGCGAATTCGATCAGCGGGTCCTTCGCGCGCTCTTCCGGCGAAAGCGCGGCGTAGAGCAGGCCCTCGCGCACGCCATAGGCGGAGACGACGACGTCCTTCAGCCCGGTGGCGAGCATCAGGCGCTCCAGCACCACCGCGCCATACGGCAACGCCTCGGAGCGGCGGCGCGAAACGACCTTCATCAGTTCCAGCGATTTCTTCGATTGGCGGCTGAGCAACTCGCACAGGTCCAGCGTGCGGCCGCGCGGGATCGGATAATCGTGGAGGACGTGCAGCGGATAATGCCGGTTCTCCATGTCGATGCGCGCGAAGCTGCGCCATGCGCCGCCGACGGCATAGAGCGAGCGGCCTTTCAGATCGCCCAGCTTCGACAAGCCTTCCAGCCCGCGATCCACCAGCTTACGCGCCTTGTCGGGATCGTCTTTGGACTGGTCCATCAGGCGCAGGGGACCGAAGGGAAAGGTCATCGCCGCGCCGGTCTTGCCGTTCTTCACGGTGACGACATCCAGACTGCCGCCGCCCAGATCGGCGACGAGGCCGTCGGCATCCGGCGTGCCCGCGATCACGCCTTCGGCGGCGAGGCGCGCTTCTTCTTCGCCGGAGAGAATGCGGATCGGGCCGCCCCATAGCGTCTCCGCCTTGCGGACGAATTCGGCGCCGTTGGACGCATCGCGCGCGGCGGCGGTGGCGACGGCATCGCGCATCTCCACCTTGTGCGCGTCGGCCAGCATCTTGAACCGGCCGAGCGCCTCCAGCGCCAGCACGATGCCTTCCTCATGCAGACGGCCGGTCGAGACCATGTTGCGGCCGATGGCGCAGATCGCCTTCTCGTTGTGGATGACGGCGGGGGTGCGCGAGAAATCCTCGTAGATGACGAGGCGCACGGAGTTGGAGCCGATATCGACGATGGCGACCGGTCCCTTGCCGCCATGCGCAAGGGATGGCCCTCCCGCTTCGGCCGTGGCTGTGCCCGCTGGCGCCATCGATCAGGGCCGCTTCGCGGTGGCGGATTTCTTCTTGTCGCCCATCTTCAGCGCGCGGCCGCGCCCGGAGAGTGAAGGATTCGTCATGAAGTAAGTATGCGCGGAAAACGCCTCCGCGGACATCGCCTTGGCGTCGCGGGTGTAGGTGGCGTCGGGGTTCATATGCCAGCTTTGCGCCTGATCCTTCAGCAGCGCGACCATGATCTGGTCCAGCACCTGCTCGTGCACGGTGGGATTGTCGATGGGGACCAGCGCTTCCACGCGGCGGTCGAGATTGCGCGGCATCCAGTCGGCGGAGGAGATGAACACCCGGGCCTTCGACGAGGGCAGCCCCTGGCCGTTGCCGAAGCAGACGATCCGGCCGTGCTCCAGGAAGCGGCCGACGATGCTCTTCACGCGGATGTTCTCGGACAGGCCGGGCACGCCGGGGCGCAGGCAGCATATGCCGCGCACCACGAGGTCGATCTGCACCCCCGCCTGACTGGCCTTGTAAAGCGCGTCGATGATGTGCGGATCGACCAGCGCGTTGAGCTTGGCCCAGATCGCGGCGGGCTTTCCGGCCTGCGCATGCACCATCTCTTCCTGAATGGAATCGATCAGCCGCCCGCGCAGGGTAAGCGGCGAGATGGCGATCTTCTCCAGATTGGTGGGCTCGGCATAGCCGGTGATGAAGTTGAAAAGCTGCGCGGCATCGCGGCCCAGCGCCGGATCGGCGCTGAACAGCGACAGGTCGGTGTAAACCTTCGCGGTCTGCGGATGGTAGTTGCCGGTGCCGAAATGCACATAGGTGCGAAGCTGCCCGCTCTCGCGGCGCACGACGAGGCTGACCTTGGCGTGCGTCTTCAACTCGATGAAGCCGTAAACCACCTGCACGCCCGCGCGTTCCAGATCGCGCGCCCACTTGATGTTGGCCGCTTCGTCGAAGCGCGCCTTCAACTCCACCAGCGCGGTGACGGACTTGCCCGCTTCCGCCGCTTCAATCAGCGCGGAGACGATGGGGCTGTCGGACGAGGTGCGGTAGAGCGTCTGCTTGATCGCCACCACGCTCGGATCGGCCGCGGCCTGGCGCAGGAACTGCACCACCACGTCGAAGCTCTCGAACGGATGGTGGACGATGATGTCCTTGGCGCGAATGGCCGCGAAGCAATCGCCGCCGTGATCGCGGATGCGCTCGGGGAAGCGCGCGTTGTAGGGCTTGAACTGCAGATCCTGCCGCTCGGGCACGATAAGCTGCTTCATGTCCGAGATGCCCATCATGTGATCCACGATGACGAGCTCGGATTTCTTGAGCGACAACTGGTCGGCGATGAAATTGCGCAAGCTCTCCGGCATGGCCGCGGCGCATTTCATGTGGATGACGGAGCCACGGCGGCGGCGCTTGAGCAAGGTTTCGAACAGGCGGACGAGATCTTCCGCCTCTTCCTCCACTTCCACGTCGCTGTCGCGCAGGATGCGAAACAGGCCGCAGCCGTTCGAGGCGTAGCCGGGGAAGATCTTGTTCAGGAACAGTGCGAAGATGTCTTCCAGCGCGATGAAGCGCACATGGCCGTTGCCGCCGGGAAGTTTCAGGAAGCGCTGCAACTGCGCGGGCACCGGCAAAAGCGCGTTGACGGGCTTGCCGTCCTTCTTGCGCGTGAGCTGGAGCGCCAACGTGAAACCGAGATTGGGGATGAACGGGAACGGATGCGCCGGGTCCAGCGCCAGCGGCGTGAGCACCGGGAAGATCTGCTCGCGGAATTCCTTTTCAAGCCACGCGCCTTCGGCTTCGGTGAGTTCTTCCGGCGCAATGACGGTGATGCCGGCTTCGCGCAATTCCACGCGCAGCTTTGGCCACATCGCCTGCTGATCGGCGATCAGCTTGCCCGCCACCTCTTCCACCCGCGCAAGCTGCTGCGCGGGAGTGTGGCCGTCATCGCTGGGCGTGGCGACGCCGGCCGTGACCATGCCTTTAAGGCCCGCGACGCGGACCATGTAGAACTCGTCGAGGTTGGACGCGGAGATCGACAGGAAGCGCAGCCGCTCCAGCACCGGATGGCGTGGGTTCTGCGCTTCTTCGAGGACACGGCGGTTGAAGGCGAGCCAGGAGAGTTCCCGGTTCACGAAGCGATCCGGCGAGGCCATCGCGTCCGTCTGGGCCACGGGCGACACCACCGGCACGGCATCCCCGGCGATCTGTGTAGAATCTTCTATGTCGAACAAGGGTTTAGTCATACACGGCCTGCCGGAAAACACGGAAAGCCTAGAGGATAAAGATTACTGTGTCATGGCGATGGCGGTTCTCGGCCAGGCTCTCGGCCATACATGTGCTCTGCCCTCAATCCGGAACTGCCAATTTCTGGACCGCGGATTCGAGCAGCGTGGCACATCTGATGAGGTCGGACAGCAGGCGCATATCGACCTCGCTGTGTCCTTCATATTCGGCAAGATTGCGCTGGTCATGACATTTGGAGAGCACTCTCCAGACGCTTGCATCGAGGCCGGCCGTATGAGGCAAGACCTGAAAAACCAGATATCTGCCATCGGGGCGATAGCCTTTTCGGCGCAGACTGGCGAGCGCCAAGCCGTGCGCAGCGTTGTAGGCCAGATCGAATCTGCTCTCTGCGGAGAGGCTCTCATCGCGCGCATCGGCAAGACGCCGCCCGGCAGAAGAAACCAGGCCCATATATTCCGAGCGGGATGCCGGCTCGATCTTCAGCTTGCCAATCTTGACGAGGGCATCGAGCTCCGCCCCGCTCATATCCGCAGGTCTTCCTCTGTGCCAACGATGAAAATCTTCGGCTGAGCATTGATCTTCGCCACGAATGAATCCTTTCGCTTCAACTTTCGTTGCCAATCTTCAACAGTCAGCACATTCGGACTCACCGGCCGATTTAATGCCCTCTCGGTTGCGTCCAATTCCTTATAGATGTCCGAGTACGTTATATCTTCTCCGATGATCATGAGATCAATGTCGCTTTCCGCGGTATCCGTCTCCTTCGCAACCGATCCATATACAAAAGCAGCGTGGATCTTGTCCGCGAAAGGTTCGAGGGACTGCCGAAGAGGTTCCCGCAATCCCATCGTCTTTCGGACCAAGCTGATCATTTCGTGATAGATGGGGGATTTCGGATTGGCGCGGAAGTGCTTCTGCTTTCCCACCGTTTCCACGCCAACAAGCCCGCTCTTTTGCAAACGGGAAAGTTCGCGATCGACGGCACCCGGTCCCGAATTGACCATGCGGACAATCTCGGCGGCATAAAAGCTACGCTTCGGGTGGCCGAACAAAAGCGCCAGAACCCGGCGCTGGACGCCTGAAAACAATGCGTGCGAAAGGCTCATCCGCTCCATTGCGTCCCTCCCCGCATTACGGGCCAGGCTACATACCACCCAATTTGGGTGTTATCTCACCCGAATTGGGTGACGTCAAGGGCGATCGCAGCGCGGAGCCCAGCCAAAGCCTTACCCGCCTTCCGCCAGCATCGCCCGCACCAGGGCCACCGTAACCCCTCGCCCCTCCGCCAGCGCCCGTTCGTCGGCGTGGGCCACGAAATCGCGGATGGCTGCGGGACTGCGCTCCAGCGATGACACCATCTTCTCGATGACGGCATCGGGAACCGCGAGTTGGCGGTCGTCGAATAGCTTGCGCGCGATGATGGCGAGCATCGCGTCGTCCGGCGCCCACAACGGAAACGCGAGCAGCGCGGAGAAACGCGATGCCAGATCGGGAAGCGTGGTTTTCCATGCGGTGGGCGGCTCGCGGCCGGTGAACAGGATCGGTGCCGCGGGCTGTGCATCTTCGAGCAGGTTGAACAAAAATGCGTCGCGCTTCTCGTCAGGAGGAACGCTATCCACATCTTCCACGACCAGCGGCCCGGGAAACCATTTTTTGGCGAAGAGATCGGCCATGCCGAAAATCTTCGCATGCGCGCGCGCCGCCCAGATCGCCGCGAGATGAGACTTTCCCGATCCGGACGGTCCATGCAGCGCCACGGCGAAAACCGGCCAGTCCGGCCAGGAATCGATGAACGCCAAAGCTGGCGCGCTTGCCAGCGACGGCACAAAATCCTCGCGCCGAAAAGCCATGCGCGGACGAAACGGAAAGGGAAGCTGTATGGGCAAGCTCAGGCCGTGCGGCGGGAATGGGATGCCGCGCGCAGCCACAGTTGCGCGTAGCCGAGGCCGGAGGCCACGGTGAACGCGGCCACGGCGATCTCCGCGAAATTCTTCAACACATGCGCCTCGATGTCGAAGGCGAGCATCAGGAGCACAAGGCCGACATAGGCCACCTGCACGACCGTGCTGGCCTTGCCCAGCAGGCTGGGCGTGGCGCGCAACGGCAGCGCCCACAGATAGGCGAGCCCGATCCCGATGACGATGCAAAGGTCGCGCGTGATGACCAGCGCGGTAAGCCAGATGGGTGTCACGCCCAGCATCGCCAGCGCCAGGAAGGAAATCAGCATCAGCAGCTTGTCGGCCGCCGGATCGAGATAGCGGCCGAAGCGCGTCTGCAGGTTGAAGCGCTTGGCGAGAAAGCCGTCCAGCGCGTCGGTGACGCCCGCAATCACGAACACGATCAGCGCCGCATAATCCTCGCCGCGCCACAGAAGCGCGACGAGCGCGGGCGACGCGGCGAGCCGGAGCGCCGTCAGAATGTTGGGCGTATTGCGAAGCAGCGCGCTCACGGCGTGGCCGGGGTTGCGGTGTCCGTATCCTGAAGCGCCAACGCATAAAGCCCGCCGGCACTCTTCTGGTTCAGATCCACCTTCTGCTGCGCGAGGCTGTCGTGAAGTTGGTCCGCGGTGCCGACATAGGTGAGGGTCAGCCGCGCCATGCCGGTGTTCATCGCGTTCACGGCGACATCGGTCAACGTGGGAATGGTGCCGAGGCGCGAAAGCAGGGTGCCCCACTGCGTCAGCGAGTCGATCGTGACATCGGCTGTGAGACGGCTGCGCTTGCCATAGTCGATCGCGGTGCGGTTTTTCCAATAGGCGGTGATCGCTGCGGCCGTGGCCGCCGCGACCGCCTTGAGATTGCCCGGCGGCACACCCGGCACCGTCACATCCGGGATCGGCGGCGAGGTGCCCAGACCCAGGCGCTTCATCTTGACCACGGTCTGGCCGCCCGAAACATTCACTTGCGCGATGACGGCTTCTTCCGCCTTCACGCGCGACGCCGACGGCTCGACATCCTGCCACGCCGTCGTGTCGAAATTCGTGTTCGACAGATTCGACTGATCCAGCGCGTCGCCATAGGGCAGCACCAGCGGCAGCGCGGCATGCGAATAGAGCGGCGTGGCCCAGGCCGCGGCCCAGGCCGAACGCCCCGCCCATTTCGGCGACAATGCCAGAATGAGAATGGGGTGTGTCTGCGCGTCGCTATAGGCGACGTTGACCCGGCGCAGAAGCTGGCGCACCGCCGCCGGATTGAAGGTGTAGGTCATGCTGGCGACGAACTGCGTCGTCGAGCGGCGCTCGTTCTGCGGCATGTAGCTGGCGATCAGGCGGTTGAGCATCGCATCGTTCAATTGCGGAACCTTGGCGACGTCTTCGGGCTTCAGAAGCCGCTTCAGCAGGGTCTGCCAGGCGCGCGCCTTGCCGGAATTGATGGCGATGTTCTGCGCCTCCACCGCCGAGGCGGCCTTCGCCTGCACCGGGATGTTGGAGACGGTGAACGGATCGGACGCCGCGGAGGCGGGAAAAAGCGGCGCGAAAGCCAGAAAAGCCAAAGCGGCGGCGGCGAAGATATGGCGCATGACAACCCTCAAGACCGGCCCAATATAAAAGGGCCGGTCCGTTGGCGAAAGCGCTGGAAAGCCACAGGAAATGGCGATCCTGTGCCAAGGTGGCGGCTTGTCAGGCTCTGGCGGGCTGCGTAAACGGGGCCGTCGCGCCATCAGCAGGATTCCATGACGTTCGGCCGCAACGGCATCACCTACAAGGATTCGGGCGTGGATATCGACGCCGGCGACGCGCTGGTCGATCGCATCGCACCCGCCGCGAAGGCGACCCGCCGCAAGGGCGCCGATGCCGACCTCGGCGGGTTCGGCGGGCTGTTCGACCTGAAGGCGGCGGGGTTCAAGGACCCGATCCTCGTTTCCTCGACCGACGGCGTGGGGACCAAGCTGAAGATCGCCATCGACACCAAGCTGTTCGGCGGCATCGGGCAGGACCTTGTGGCGATGGTCGTGAACGACATCGTGGTGCAGGGCGCGGAGCCGTTGTTCTTTCTGGACTATTACGCGACCGGCAAGCTGGATGTGGACGACGCGGCGGTGGTGATCGAAGGCATTGCGCGCGCCTGCAAAGAGTCGGGCTGCGCGCTGATCGGCGGCGAGACGGCGGAGATGCCGGGGCTCTATGCGAAAGGCGATTTCGATCTGGCGGGTTTCGCAGTCGGCGCGGTGGAGCGCGGGGCGATCCTGCCCCGGACGCAGGACATGGCGACGGGCGACGTGTTGATCGGCGTAGCGTCCAGCGGCGTGCACTCCAACGGCTATTCGCTGGTGCGCCGCGTGGTGGAGCTGGCAAAGCTTTCCTGGGATGCGCCCGCGCCGTTCGAGGATTCGCGCAAGCTGGGCGAGGCGCTGCTGGCGCCGACGCGGCTTTATATAAAGAGCGGGCTTGAGGCGATCCGCGCCGGGGGCGTGAAGGGCTTCGCGCATATCACCGGCGGCGGCATCACCGAGAATTTGCCGCGCGCATTGCCGGACGGGCTGGACGCGGAGATCGACCTGTCGTGCTGGACGCCCCCGCCGGTGTTCGGCTGGCTGGCGAAGACCGCGGGCATCGAAGAACGCGAAATGCTGCGCACCTTCAATTGCGGATTGGGCCTGATCGCCGTGGTGTCTGAGAAGTGCGCGGGCCATGTGATCGACGCTTTCCAGGAATCGGGCGAACGCGCGACGCGCATCGGCACGCTGGTGAAGGGCGATGGCGAAGCCAAGGTCCGTTACAAGGGCGCGCTGAAGCTGTGAGCCGGGTTCGGGTGGCCGTGCTCATCTCCGGGCGCGGCAGCAATCTGCAATCGCTGATCGATGCCGCGAAGGCGCCGGATTATCCGGCGCAGATCGCGCTGGTCGTTTCCAACAAGGAAAACGCCGCGGGCCTGGATGTTGCGCGGCGCGCGGGCATTCCGGCGCGCGTGATCCCACACGGCAATTTCGAAAGCCGCGAGGCGTTCGACCGCGCTATCGACGCGGCGCTGCGCGATGCGAGGATCGATCTGGTCGCCGAAGCGGGCTTCATGCGCATCCATTCCGACTGGTTCGCGAAGACCTGGGAAGGCAAGGCGCTGAACATCCATCCTTCCCTGCTGCCGCTGTTTCCGGGCATCCGCGTGCACCAGCAGGCGCTGGACGCGGGCGTGACGGAGTCGGGCTGCACGGTGCATTTCATCGTCGCGGAACTGGACAGCGGCCCGACCATCGCGCAGGCCGCCGTGCCGGTTCTGCCGGGCGATACCGCCGAGACGCTGGCCGCGCGCATTCTGGTGGAAGAGCACAAGCTCTATCCCGCCGCCCTGAAGCTGGTGGCGGAAGGCAAAGTGAAACTTGAGAACGGGCGTGCCGTCTTCGCCTAAGCGGCGACCTTGCCCGCGCCCAATTGCTCCCGCCACGCCGCTTCGCGCTCCTTCAGCAATTCGCCGATGATGAGCGGGTTGTCGTCCTTCACCTCTTCGAGAATCTCATAGCTGCAGGCGGCTTCGCTGTTCGCGTTCCACGCTTTCTGCAAATCCGCGTTCGGATAATTTCCCATGCGGAGCTGGAACCACAGCGAATTCTGCTGCTTGTCGAGATTGCGCGAAACGCCGATCCAGCGATCGGAGCCGCACGCGACGGCGAACACGCCCGCGCGCTGCGGCGTTTCCTTGTATTCGCGAAGCAGGTCTTTCTTGCGGGCGTTGCTCATCGTCGGGCCTCTCGGGCGATCACACCGGATTCAGATAATTGTCTCAAACTGTACCACACGGGAATGGCCGACACAGTTCTGCGGTTTCCCGTCACTACCTTCTATCCGAAGCGCGGGCCGCATGCGTCCGCAAATATTGGGAGACGGATATGAAAAAACTGATCATCGGTGCCTTCGCGCTGTCGCTGATCGCGGGACCGGCACTGGCCGCACCGCCCGGCCATGACGATCATCGGAACGACAACCATATGATGACCACCCACAGGGCGCCCGGCCCCATGATGCACAAGTCCATCCATCATGGCTGGCACAAGGGCCAGAGGCTGCCGAGCCAGTGGCGTCACGGCCACGATGTCGATTGGCGCGCCCATCGCCTGCGCCAGCCGCCGCGCGGTTATCACTGGGTGAAGACGGATGACGATTACGTTCTGGTCGGCATCGCGACAGGCGTGATCCTGTCCACGATCTTCGCCAATCAATAAGGTGCAACGATATCGCCTCCCCCTTGTGGGGAGGCCGATAAATTCGAAGCGCAGCGAAGAATTTTTCGGGTGGGGGATCGTGCTTCCCCCCACCCGAAAAAGCTTCGCTTTTTCGACCTCCCCACAAGGGGGGGGTGATATTCGCCC